>CAISKH010000563.1 GCA_903885865.1 uncultured Mucilaginibacter sp. | reverse complement strand
ATTATGCGTTTATTCATGGCGATTTAAAATGCTAAGTTAACCAATTGAAAGTATTACTTGAATGCATCGCTGTAAAAATCTAACTTGCAGCATAAATTTGTATGAGACGATTTATTATTACCACAATAATATTGCTTATAGCCACAGCGCTCATAACGGTTGTCTATTTTAAAAATTTAAATACGCCCGGTTTACATACCAGCCAAACTATGCGTACTATTCCCTCTAATGCAACCCTGGTGTTTGAGTTTAGCAACGATGCTGGCTTTTACGATATTTTTAAAGGCAATAAACTATTTGCCCCCCTTATTGGCGAACAGCAACTCGCTGATTTAGATACGCTGCGTAAACAACTACTTGCAAACCCCTTGATAGAAAAATTTTTTACCGGGCAAAACGCCTTTATTTCTTTGCATCCGTTAAAAGATCGTTCTATCGGGTTATTGTTTACCATAGCAGCGACAAAAGGTTTTTCATTAGCCTATATTGATCAGTTAGCGAAACAAGTGAATAATGGTTTATTGATTACCCCTATGCTTTTTTATGGAAAAAAAGGATATGCCATTTATTCAACTGTTGTAAAAAAACGGTTTTACTTTGTCAATAAAGAAAATGATGTTTATTCCGGAACTTTTTCAAAAGACCTGGCAGATCAATGCGCGCAATATATTCCGCAAAAAAATAAACAGGTTTTTTTGATGCTGCCCGATCAACAAAAAGCCAGTTCATTGGCCAATTTGTATATAAATTATAGTCAGCTACCCCCTTTATTCGAGTTGCTTTTCAAAAATAAAAATACAGACATTTTAAAAAGCATAAGGTTATTGCCGGCGCTTGCCGCTTTAAACCTAAATTTTAAAAGTGATGCTTTACTGTTCACCGGGTTTTCTAACATTCAGCATAACCTGCCATCCAGCTATTTAACATTATTTGTTAACCAGCAGCCAGTTGTTACTCATCTGCAAGATATTTTTCCCTCAACTACAGCCTGCAGTATAAGTTTCGCTGTTTCTGACCCTAAAAAATTTAAGGCAGACTTATCTGACTGGCATATAAAAGCCAGGCTTCAGCACGAAAAAGATTCCATATTCAACAAAGTAAAAAAAGAAACAGGCATTAATTTAATAAAAGAGTTTAACCAGGCGTTAAGCAATGAATTTGCCATTGTTACTACCCGTTATATGGAAAAATTTGCAATTATATCATTAACTGATGGTTCGGCATTTAAACCGGTAATGAAAAATATAAGTAAAATGGCCAATGATGATATGGGCCAGCTAAATTACAACAAGCTCCCATTTTTTTTATTGGGCGACCCATTCAGCCTGTTTAACCATCCCTGGTTCATGATCATTGATAATTATTTGGTTTTAGCCAACAGCGAAGCCGAACTAAAAAGCTATACTGATACCTATATTAACCAAAAGTTTCAAAGTAAAATACAGCGATACAACCAATTTGATAACCTGGTAGCCGAAAAAAGCAATGTTAACTGGTATATTAATTTTAAAAACGCGCAGCCCGTTTTACGGCAGGATATGAACGACTATTTTTACACTGATTTTGCCAATAATGAGCCCGGTTGGAAAAACTTTTATGCCTTAACTTACCAGTTAATTGCCGCTAATAAAAATTTCTATACCAGCTTTTGCATGAACTTGAACAATACTGATAGTACACTTATAAAAAATGAGTCTTTTTATAAGTAGGGGCAACAAATTTGCGTTTAAGTAAGATTAACAATAATAGGTTTTATTTGCCCATTATTTTACTATAACCATACCTGATGGTAGGTGAAATACAACAAATTGCATTTATTTTACGTATAATAGATTTTGAATTTTATCTTTAGAGAGTTATTATTACACGCTGACCCTAGTTATAAATGAAGAAAATTTTACTTATTTGCTGTTTTTTTCTGATCACAGTTAAAGTTTTTGGCCAGCAATTTTCTCAATACAATACCGGGTCATTATACGATAGCTTTGAAAACCCAGCGCAAAGGACTTTCATCCCTGATACCACTAAAAATTTCGCCTTCAATTTTTTTGTCCCTAATATTAGCGCTAATTTTTATATAACCGGCGACATACAGGAGGCCTTGAGAACCAGGGCGTTTTCAGGTTATTACAATACGGCCAATTTGCAAACCGGAAATAACAAGTTTAATCATATTGATTTAAAGGCAAATATTTATTCTATAATGTTTAAAATATTTGCCAGTGAAAAAGGCGACCAGGAAGTGGGCTTTTTTGCCAATACGAAAGCAGAACTGCATGGCCTGGTAAGCGATGAAAGTATAGCTATATTTAACGGCGCGCTCAATTTCCCCAATAATACTTATGCCAATGTTTTTAATGATAATTATTTTTTTCAGGCATATAACCAGGTTGGGTTTACCTACCGCGAACAGGTTACCAAACGTTTTGCGTTTGGTATAAAAATAAGCGCTTTATCAGGAATAAGTTACAATAAAATTCAAATCAATCAATCAGGTATAACTTTTGATAAACCCAATGACCAGGCAACGTTATTCTTACAGGGCGACAATTATACCGGCGGAAGTTCGAGTAGTAACACGACTATAGAAAAATTAGGGTTTGGTTTTCAAAACCCCGGCGCAGCAGTAAGTATAGGAACCTCTTATTTAGACGAGAATGGCATTAAATGGCAGGGCAATATAAAAGACCTTGGATTTATTCACTGGAACAGTAATTCGAGTATTGTTTCATTTAGTAGTGATTCGGTGATCACAGGTCTTTCAACTGCCAACAGGGAAAACAATATCTTAAACCAGGCAGGTAATATTAGCTCGGCCAATGCAAGAAATATGGGGTTTACTTCGCCAACAAATGGCCTACTTGAACTAAGCGCTAACAGGACTTACACGTTTGACTATGATAAGCAATTCAATTTCTCGCCAACACTAATCGCCTCAAAAGAACTTTTTTATCCGGGATTTACTGTAGCGTTAGTTGCTCCCCTACAGTATGACCGCTATATAGTAACCATGACATCATCTTATAACGATTTAAAGTTGTTTAATTTGGGCGGACAGTTTATGATAAAGGCTGTCAATTCTGAGTTTTTTATAGGCAGTGAGCGGCTCCTGCCATCGCTTCATTTGCTTTCGGCAGCAATACACAGCACAGGCGACCCCAATCAAACCCAAATTACAACCGTCCAGAAGCCCTATACGGGAATGGATTTCTTCATTGGAGTTTCCTGGAAATTCGGACAATTAATTGAACGCAGGCTCAACACAAGTTCAGTCCCTGACGGCGATAAAGGATTTATTGGCAGAACATGGGAAAAATTGTTTAATAAAGACAAAAACTATTAAACCTTCCTGTTGGTAACCAAAAAATCTTTAAGATAATAAGGTTCAAAATAAGCAACATCTTCAAAATCGCGGTTAGCAAATTTTTCGGAGGCTTTTTGTGTTAAATAAGTTGCCGAATTAACAAAGCCTGTTACAAATTGTGCGTTCGGGTTTTTGCTTAAAACCTCGCGGCATTTTTCGGCCCCGTCTCCAAAAAACAATACCTGGTTATTTTGCAGTGTTTCATAAAAACTTTGTTCGTTAATGATCTCGGCAGTAGTATTTTTTATAACATTTCCCGCACTGTCAAATAAAGCGGTATATACTTCCATGCGCCTGGCGTCTATCATAGGGCATAGCAGTGTATTTGTATCTATATTACCCTCGTCAATCATGCCTTGTGCCATAGCGCCTAAGGTTTCAACGGCGATAAGCGGCTTTTCGAGTGCGAAACATAAACCTTTGGCCGTTGAAACGCCAATACGTAAACCAGTATACGAACCCGGCCCGCTGCTAACCGCAATAGCATCAATATCACTATACCGTATGGCTGCCGAAGTAATTAACTCATCAATAAACAGCGTAATTATTTCCGCGTGAATATTGCGCGCATCAATTTGCCTGAACCCCAAAACGTGCCCATCCTTTGCCAAAGCAACGGAGCATACGGTAGTGGCGGTTTCAATTTGTAGGATAGTCATTAGTTATTGGTCATTGGTCATTAGTCACTGGTCATTAGGCAATTGTTAATCTGCTATAACAATTGCCTAATGACCAGTGACCAATAACCCATCAAGGTACCGGATCATGGCCATGCCCTCCCCAGGGGTTGCAGCTGGCAATACGTTTTAAAGTTAACCATCCACCCTTAAAAGCGCCATACTTTTTTATAGCTTCAACACCGTATTGCGAACAAGTGGGCGTATAACGGCACGAGGCACCTGTAAGCGGCGATATAAAATATTGATATATTCTTATCAGCAATACAAATAAAGCTCCTGTCACAGCCTTAAATATGCCGGTAAGCGCTTTCATTTTATCAATTCGGTGCCAAGCTGCGCTAATAGCTTCAGCATTTTTTTTTCAATCAGCTCATAAGGAGCAATTTCTTTACCGATATATCCTACCGAAAGAGCAATTTTTTTGCCGGTGCGGTCAAGCAAGGTATATAATTGCTGTTGCTTGTTTAGGCGGTAAGCCTCACGCATGCGCCTTTTTACCAGGTTACGGTCGACCGCCCGTTTAAACCGTTTTTTGGAGACCGAAAATAAAATTTGCGCGGGAATTTGCCACGGCTCATCAATAACCAGCCACGAAGCTTTAAAGGGATAACATAAAAAAGAAGAACCGTTATGAAAAAGCTCATCAATAAGCTTTTTATTACATAACCGTTCTTCTTTTTTAAAAGTATGCATAAGTTACTATTTATGAACCGTAATTTATTATAACCGGTCCAGGCCCCTAAAGCGGAGAAGTAACCGGCGACTTATGCTTTATGACGGCCTTCGTCAGATACGGATAGCCTTTTTCTGCCTTTAGCTCTTCTTGCTGCTAATATTCTTCTACCGTTAGCAGTTGACATACGCTCACGGAAACCGTGTTTATTTCTTCTTTTTCTTTGAGAAGGCTGAAACGTTCTTTTCATGACTTTTTATTCTATTTGTTTTTTAAAACAAGAGCGCAAATGTAGCGTAATTATTTCTATTTTCAAATATACATTTGAAAATAGTTCATAGTTCATGGTGACATTTTACTATGAACTATCAACCATGAACTATCATCTACTTCTTAGCCGCCAGTAGGTCGCGTATCTCTATGAGCAATATTTCCTCGTTTGTTGGTGCAGGTTCAGGTGCAGGGGCTGCTTCTTCCTGTTTCTTTAGCGAGTTAATGCCTTTTACTATCAAAAAAATACAAAATGCAACTATTAAAAAATCAATAACATTATTAATAAACAAACCGTAGTTAAGGGCGGTTGCAGGTGTTTTACCAACTGCCGGCTTTATAACATATTTTAAGTCTTTAAAATCAATATGGCCTACCAAATAGCCCAAGGGCGGCATAATAATATCAGTTACGAGCGAGGTAACAATTTTGCCAAAAGCGGCGCCAATAATAACGCCAACTGCAAGGTCGACCACATTGCCGCGCATGGCAAACTCTTTAAATTCTTTTACAATAGCCATAATTAAAAGTTATATTTTATTAAAGTTATTAATAAATATACATTCCGTTCAAACAAATGTTGTTTCGGGGCATTTACTTTTAAATGTCCCACTTTACTACATTTTAAATTACAGGTAATTTGATGTAAATTTGCCTTATCTTATGCTTAAACAAAATCTCCAGCAAAAACTCTTACAAAAACTTTCGCCCCAGCAAATACAGTTCATCAAGTTGCTGCAGGTGCCTACCGTGTCGTTAGATACGCGTATAAAAGAGGAACTGGAAGAAAACCCCGCGTTGGAGGACCTCAGCTTAACCAACCTGAATGAACCCGAAGATGAATATCCGGACCGCGACCCTGATGAGGATACTTATAACAGCGATGAAGAACGGGGCGAAACGGATGAATTTAATATAGACGATTACCTCCAGGATGATAATGTAAACGAATATGGATCACGCTACGACCAAAATGGCGAGGATGAGGATGAGCGCAAGGAAATACCCATAGCTGTGCAAAGTTCGTTTTTTGAATTACTGCAATCGCAGTTGGATATGTTGCCGCTATCAGACAAAGACTTTAAAATAGCCAACCAGATCATTGGCAGCCTGGATGATGACGGCTACCTGCGCAGGCCAATAACCTCGCTTACCGACGACCTGGCATTTTCGCAAAATGTAATGGCCGAAGATGAAGAAGTGGAGGATATGCTGAAGGTGATACAGAGCTTTGATCCCCCCGGTGTAGGCGCACGCAGTTTGCAGGAATGCTTGCTGATTCAATTGCGAAAAAAAGACCCGAACGATCCGATCATCAAAAAAGCCATAATAGTTGTTGAGGATTACCTGGACGAGTTTACCCGCAAGCATTATGATAAGCTTGAAAAATCATTGAACATGGATTCGGCAGAATTGCGGGGTGTTGTAAATGAAATTTTGAAGCTCAACCCCAAACCCGGCGACTCGAACGAAGTTAATACCAAGCAAATGCAGGTTATCCCTGATTTTCATATTAAGAACAGCGATGGCGTGTTGATATTGACTTTAAACTCAAAAAACGCACCTGAATTAAGGGTGAGTCGTTCGTACCAGGAAATGTTTCAGCATTATGATAAAGCATCGCAAAAAGATAAGAAACTAAAAGAGGCGGTACAATTTGTTAAGCAAAAACTCGACTCGGCAAAATGGTTTATTGATGCAATTAAGCAGCGGCAGCAAACCCTGTTAAAAACCATGAACGCCATTATGCAATACCAGTATGAGTTCTTTTTGACAGGTGATGACAAGAACCTGAAACCCATGATATTGAAAGACATTGCCGACCGGATAGGTATGGATATTTCAACGGTATCACGCGTGGCTAATTCAAAATATGTACAAACGGAGCATGGCACCTATTTGCTTAAATCATTTTTTTCAGAAGCCATTCAAACCGAAAGCGGCGAAGAGGTATCAAATAAAGAAGTGAAAAAGATACTCGAAGAACATATTGGCAAGGAAGACAAGCGCCATCCCCTGGCTGATGAAAAACTGACCGATATATTAAAAGATGCCGGCTACAACATCGCCCGCCGTACTGTTGCAAAATACCGCGAGCAAATGAATATCCCGGTGGCAAGGCTGCGTAAGGAACTTTAACCCCCTAACCTCCTGAAGGGGGAACAATTATTAAAGTTTGTATGTACAGCAGTTAAAATAAACGTGTCAAAAACTCCCCCTTCAGGGGGCTGGGGGGTTAAAAACTATGCTGCGGGCAGGTTACTTTATAGCGGTTATTTAGCAATAAACCTATCACTATCTCGTGAGTTCCGTTACTTACCGTGTTTAGTGCCGATGTGGTAATATCATAAGAGTAGCCAACATTAATAAAGGAACTGAGGTTAAAGCCCGCCAATATGCCAAACGAGTCGCCATGCCGGTATGACCCGCCCAACCAAAACTTATCCTGGAAAGAAAATTTCGCGTTAATATCGTAGGTTACCGGGACAGGTTTTATTTCCTTTATCAAAAATGAAGGTAACAGCGTTACATCATCTGATATATAAAGCTTGGTACCGGCAGTAAAAAAAATATGCGGAACCGTCTTACTTACATCTACAACAGTATTAGAGGTACTGAAATAAAGATTTTCAGGCAATATTTGCTGTACAGACAGCCCAACATAATAATCAGACGAATATAACCATGCCCCTAACCCCACATCCGGCTTCCACTGGCTGTTATTTCCGTTGGTAATCGCCGGGTCAAGCGGAGTGGCTAGCGTAATTTCGGATGTATTTAAACTAATATGATTAATACCTGCAGATACGCCAACAGCCAAATTTAAACGGGGGGCCAGGCCCAGATGGTAAGCATAAGAAGCATCAATATTAGTTTGGGTGATAGGGCCCGCCTTATCAGACACCACCGAAAACCCGATACCATGGTGCGGCTCGGCCGCCTGGTAATATTGCGTAAACAACCTGCTTGACGGATTTACACCGCCTGATTCAGCGGAACCCATGGCATCGCCTTCCAGAAAATTTTGTCCAATGGGGGCATTTACTGATAAATAACTGGTTACCGGCGCGCCATCCAAACCCGTCCATTGGCTGCGGTAGCCCATTTTAACATCAGTATAATTTTCAATTCCGGTTACGGCAGGATTTAAGAGATAATTGTTAAATACGTATTGCGTATACTGTGGTAATTGTTGTGCTGTTACTACGCGTATACCCAAAATAAAAAAAACAAATAAATATAAAATCCTCTTTATCAACAATTTATGCCACATATTTTACTCGCGCATCTTTATTTTGGTTATTGGTTATTGTTTGGTAATATGCAGCAATTAAAGCGTTTTTACACACTGATCATTGCCCGAAACAACATAATTAATTTGACGAATATAGCTTTTCTAAAATTACCAGTAATATAGTTAATTATAATATTTATCGGCGATAACAATATTTAACAAATTACTGCCTTATACTTTTACCGAATAATAGTTACGTATCCCGAAATTGCCTTACTTCCGCTGCCTGTGTTAATAATGTAATAATACGTCCCAACCGGCAGATCCAAACCTTTGTACTTACCATCCCATGCTATCGGATAGCCATTTGAAAAATATACCCCGGCACCATAGCGGTTAAATATCTCAACCGTACAATTAGTATAAGTATTTAAGTTTTTAATGTCCCAGGTATCGTTTATGCCATCGCCGTTAGGGGTAAACATATTGGGTACAATAACAGCGGCACCGATTTGAATAACCGGGCTTATAGTAAGTATGCCCGGCACATAAGTAAACGTATAATTGGATGCTACCGCGCCGCTTACTGCAATAGGATATTGGCCCACGGGCGATGCAGTAACAGCCGTTGTGGTTATATTGGCAGGGGCAGTTAATTGCGCCGGCCCGTCATTATTAACAAAACCCAAATAGGTTGCGGTCAAAGCCGGGTTAACGGTTCCGAAAATCTTATTTTTATTATCTGCTGTTATGGTCAATGGTGCCGGCATTACACTGCTGTTAGGCATAGGTATGCTGGCGTTTGTAGGGCCTGTAGTAGTTAATAAAATATTACCCGCATAAATGCCTACAGGTGTACTTGATTTTAAACGGACATAAACCGGGGTTGAGGTTATTGTACCCCCCACCCCAACGGTAATTGCATTGCTGAAAGTAGTGTTGGTACTTATTTCGAAGCCGGGTGGTGAGGCGACTG
Source organism: uncultured Mucilaginibacter sp. (assembly GCA_903885865.1). Lineage (GTDB taxonomy): Bacteria > Bacteroidota > Bacteroidia > Sphingobacteriales > Sphingobacteriaceae > Mucilaginibacter. The sequence goes on along the minus strand of CAISKH010000563.1, from coordinate 704 downwards.
TAATACCCGAAGGCATATTAGTGCCTGACACATTAAATTGAGTTGTTGCTGAAGCGGTGCCATAGATTGTATTTAACGCCGATAAAGGACCAACTGCGTTAATGGTTGGGACCGCGGCGGGGCTAACCTTAATTGTAAAAACCATAACCGGGCCGGGGCAGCCCAGCGAGTTCATTGGCGTAACGGTAATGGTAGCGATAGTAACATTATTAGTGTTATTGATAGCGATAAACGAGGGGATATTTCCAGTGCCGCTTGCGCCAATACCAATCGTTGGGTCACTACTGGCCCATTGGTAAACTACCCCTGTGCCTGTAAAGTTAACAGCAGTACTGGCAGCCCCGTTTGCAAGAATCTGGTTGCCTACCTGGTTCACTGTAGCTAACGCGTTTACCGTGGCGGTTACCGGTACATTTTGGCTGGCTGCCACCCCTGCCGAAGTTAATACAACATTGCCAGTAATGTTTCCGGCCATAGCAGAAATTGCCGACCGCACATATACCACCACATTGTTTATCGTACCGCCCGATTGGGTGATTGTTACATTACTACCATAGCCGCTGCCGGAAACCAACGATACTTGAAAGCCTAAGGGGGCAGTGGCAATTACATTATTGGTTAAATTACTGCCTGAGACAATGATTTGCTGAATATTTGGGCTTGATGATGGGGTGCCTGCGCAGGCGTTAATGGTGCCCGTTGCT
>CAISKH010000562.1 GCA_903885865.1 uncultured Mucilaginibacter sp. | reverse complement strand
CTGAGCGGGGTAACTTTTATATCTGTACCAGGTAAAGTTGGCGCTGTTACAGGCGATCAGTTTGCTTATTTCCAGTTTGTATTAGGTAATGCGACGGGATTTATTATTATCGCTACCGTTTTACTGCCGTTGTATTATCGTTTAAAGCTCACCTCCATATACAGCTATATTGAAGGTGCCTTGGGTATATTGAGCTATAAAACCGCCGCAGGTATATTTTTAATAAGCCGGGTAATTGGCTCGTCATTCAGGTTGTACCTGGTGGTTATAGTTTTGCAGAAATTTATTTTCGATAGTTACCATATCCCCTTTGCCATAACAGTGTTAATATGTTTATTGCTGATATGGGCCTATACCTTCCGAGGCGGTTTAAAAACCATTATTATTACCGATAGCCTGCAAACCCTGTTTTTAGTATCATCTGTTTTCCTGTCGATATTCTTTATTTGCCGGGCCATGAATTTTAATATTTTTGAAGCTGCCGACGCGATTAAGAACAGCAGTTATTCTAAAATATTTTTCTTTGATAATTTTTTAAGCAGCCATTTTCATTTCAGTAAGCAGTTTATTGGGGGCATGTTTATTACCATTGGCATGACCGGGCTCGACCAGGACCTGATGCAAAAAAACCTGAGCCTTAAAAACATCCGCGAAGCGCAAAAGAACATGTTTAGCTTTACAGCCGTGTTTGTGGTTATTAATATTTTCTTTTTAAGCGTTGGCGCTTTACTGTACCTATATGCCAGCCGATACGGCATTAAAGTTGAAAAAACAACCGATTACCTCTACCCTACCATTGCTTTGCAGCATTTAGGTCTTATCCCTGCAATTGTATTTATGCTGGGGCTTACCGCCGCTACATTCGCAACTACCGATTCGGCCCTTACTGCCTTAACCACATCGTTTTGCGTTGATTTTTTGAATTTTAACAAAAGCGGCGACAACAATAGCAAGAAAAGAGTCACTACCCGCCATTATGTGCATATAGCCTTTTCGGGATTGCTGTTTTTAACCATCATTATATTTAACGCTATTAATAACGATGCCGTGGTAAGCGCTATTTTTAAGGTGGCCTCATATACCTACGGACCGTTGTTGGGGCTATATTCATTTGGCTTATTTGCTAGTGGCAGGCAGGTTAAGGATAAGCTGGTGCCATTTATTTGTTTAATATCACCTGCTATATGCTATTACCTCAGCTCCAATTCGGCAAAACTATTTGGCTATACTTTTGATAATGAGCTTATCCTCGTCAACGGATTTATTACATTTGCAGGATTGCTGATTAGTTCATCAGCTAAAACAAAAGCGGCAACAATAAAATAATTAGGAATGCGGAATGTCGATTGCGGAATTATTATAAAATGAAACATCATAAAAGTCTCCCCAACCGGGGGAGATTTAGAGGGGGCTAATAACTAAAAAATATGACAGGCGAAGAAAAAATAAGACAAGCGTTTGAAAACAAAAACTGGCAGGAAATTAAGGTAACCGATTCCTGGCAGATATTTAAAATAATGGCCGAGTTTGTTGACGGCTTTGAAAAACTGGCTAAAATAGGCCCTTGTGTATCCATTTTTGGCTCGGCGCGTACACATAATGACAGTCCCTACTATAAACTGGCCGAAGATATCGCCCGCCTGCTTACAGAGCGTGGTTATGGTGTAATATCAGGCGGCGGGCCCGGCGTAATGGAAGCGGCTAATAAAGGCGCTTACGAAGCTGGCGGCAAATCGGTAGGATTAAATATTGAACTGCCCTTTGAGCAATTTCATAACAAGTATATTGACCGCGATAAGATACTTGAGTTTGATTATTTCTTCATCCGTAAGGTAATGTTCATGAAATACTCGCAGGGTTTTATTATCCTGCCGGGTGGGTTTGGTACGCTGGATGAATCGTTTGAAGCTATAACTTTAATACAAACCGGTAAAATTGCCCGTTTCCCTATTGTATTTGTGGGGGTTGAATACTGGGGTGGCCTGTTTAACTGGATAAAAGAAAAAATGCTCGACCAGGAACACAATATCCATCCGGACGACCTGAACTTATACCGCGTAGTTGATACCGCCCAGGAAGCTGTTGAGCATATAACCCGTTTCTACAATAAATATGTGTTGAAACCGAATTTTTAAAGAACCCTGTATTGCGCATGTAGCTTTATAATTATAATTTATTCCCTCATGAAAAGGCCAATTCTTGTATTGCTAATTATAGCAGGTGTTTTATTTGCAAGTTGGGTCGTAGTTCGAAGAACTCATATCCTTGAAATTTATCATATTCCAACCACATCAAACCAGCCCACTTATAAAACAGGTGATATGCTGATTGCATCTAAGATCAAAAAGCCGGATACTAATTCTTTTATTGTTTTTAAAGGGCCCTACGGCAGCCCGTGGGTATTCAGATGTATTGCAAAAGAGGGTGATGTGATAGAAATAAAGAATGCAGTAGTTTACTTAAATGGCAAGTTATTGAATGAACCATATGCCTGGAATGAATATTACATCACAAAAGACCAGTTACAAAGGATCATGGGATATGTGGACAAAAACAAAAATACCGTAAAACCCATAAATGACAGTTTATTTTCAATTGCTTTAACAACTTCCGAATTAAAGCAATACAATCTTACTTTAAAACCTTATGCTGCACCAAAAGATAGTATAAATCAAGGTATTTTTCCTGAGTTTAAGAAAAT
>CAISKH010000561.1 GCA_903885865.1 uncultured Mucilaginibacter sp. | reverse complement strand
TGCCATAAAAAAACCACAAAGGCTTTGTTACCTATGTGGCCGCTATCTTTGTGAGCTTTGTGGTTAAATTCATCACATTGCGATTAACAATAGATTATTCCCCTCTCTTCAACCCAAACTTCTCTATCTTACTATATAAATGACTACGCTGGATATCAATATCGTCGGCAGTTTTTGATACGTTCCAGTTGTTTTTTTCCAGCTTAAATTTGATGTATTCGCGCTCGGCAAAATCTTTATAATCCTGGAAGTTCTTAAACTGGTTAAAATCGGTTTGCGCGGCTGCTGTGCCGTTGGTAGCAGCTACCGGTGGCGATGGGTTTGCAAATGCCCTTACATCGTCATCAGTAATGGTTTTATCACTTAGGATGATCAAACGTTCAACCATGTTTCTTAACTCACGAATGTTGCCCGTCCATGGTAGGGCTTTAAGGGCCTCAAACGCGCTCTCACTTATCTTTTTCACCGGCATACCATAGTCGGTGCATATTTCTTCCAGAAAGCTTTGGGTAAGCAGTGCGATATCATCCTTGCGCTCGGTTAATGGCGGTACGTGTATCAAAATCACACTGAGGCGATGGTAAAGGTCCATACGAAAATTACCAGCATCAATTTCTTTTAACAGGTCCTTGTTTGTTGCCGAGACAACACGCACATCCACTTCAATTTCTTTTTCGCCCCCAACGCGGGTTATTTTATTCTCCTGCAGGGCGCGCAAAACCTTTGCCTGGGTAGAATGGCTCATGTCGCCTATTTCATCCAAAAAAAGCGTACCGCCCGACGCTGCTTCAAATTTACCTATGCGCTGTTTAATAGCCGATGTAAACGATCCTTTTTCGTGCCCGAACAATTCACTTTCAATTAATTCGGATGGTATGGCAGCGCAGTTCACTTCAATTAAGGGCGCGTGCGAGCGGTTTGATTTTTCGTGCAGCCAGCGCGCCACCAGTTCTTTACCGCTGCCATTTGCACCGGTTATTAATACCCGCGCGTCGGTAGGGGCTACGCGTTCAATGGTTTCTTTTATTTTTATAATAGGCTGCGATTCACCCAGTATAGGGCGTACTTTTGATACTTTGCGTTTTAATACTTTGGTTTCAACCACCAGGCTGCCACGGTCTAACGCGTTACGCACCGTGATTAGCAGGCGGTTCAGGTCGGGTGGTTTTGAAATAAAATCAAAAGCGCCCATTTTGCTGGCCTCAACGGCAGTTTCAACCGTTCCGTGGCCCGATATCATGATGAAAGGGAGATCGGGTTTAAGGGCTAAACCTTCGCTTAATACTTCCATACCATCCATGCGGCTCATTTTTATGTCGCAAAGAATGAGGTCGTAATCATTTTTACGGATCAGCTCTAATCCGTCAATACCATTGTCTATGTCCTCAACTTCATAATCTTCATATTCCAGTATTTCGCGCAAGGTATTGCGAATAGCCCGTTCATCATCAATAATTAAGATTTTAGCCATGTTTGCTCAAATAGATAAGTTTATAGTAATACACTAATATATAGGATTTGTATAGGAAACTAAACACTTTTTATGAGGAGTTGTTTGAGCAAACAGTTAATAAAAAGTAATAAGCTGAATAAATAAGCTATTGAGCCGGAAATTAAAAATAATAGCTACAGTTATTTATATATAACTATCCAGGAATCAATTTTCAATTTTGTGCGAAAACATCACTAGGTAATTTTTTACAAGTTTCATGTATTTTGCTGCTTCTTGTAGTTGCATAAACAGTTTTACCGATAATCGCGTACCCCGCAGAGAGTGTTTCTATAAACCTTTCTAATACAAGACCTGTTTTATTGTCGAGTATATACGTGCCGTTAGTATTACTGTTCACCGAGCCGCCGGTCACTGTATTTATAAATTTAATGACCGTAGTAGTATCAGATACGCTGTATACCGTATATTTGGTAACCGATTTTTGTTTGTTGATTACGGGGGGGGAATCCGGCCATGAATATCCTTTCTTTAGTTTGTTTGATGTGAAATTTGCAAACAAATTAAATAGTCCTCCATTAGTAAATAGTTCCGGCTGTATACCGGTAAATGCCAGCAGGGTATCATTAGCAAATTCTACCTCTTTATTGTCCGATAAAATAATAGTACCATTTTTATCAACTGATACAGTAACAGGTCTATTCATCATATAACTCAGGGCTTTTTCAATTCGGGAAGTCGAATCTATTGGTGTTCCAGAGTTATAATTCAATTTTTGGCCCAGCGCGGTTAGCGAATCAGTCATCTTTTGTATACTTACCATAAATACAGAGCCTTTATCGGTGGCATCTGTTACTTTGTATAATTTGGTGACAGAAGATTTTGAACGTACATCCAGCTTTTGATTTCCGCGTTGAATGGTGCATATTGAATTTATCGAGGTTTCTTTTTGAAACTCATCTCCGCGTTTAAAGTCAAAAGTGCGTTGTGATGAAATTTGCGCATTGCCAATATTATACAGCAACATGAAAAAAATACAACAGCCAAATTTAACTTTTGCTCCGGTTTTCATTTTGTTGATTTTAATAGTTTTTTTTAATATTTATAATCATAATATTGTCTGTTTTGGCCTAATTATAATTATGGTATATTAAGCCTTAGTTCAGGAACAGGTGAAATTGCCGGAACAGGGGGCAATGACGGTACTGAAGGTATCTGCGCTACTAACTGAACCTGAATCGTTGGTGCTGCTACCTGAACCGTTGGTGCCGCTACCTGAACCGTCGGTGCTGCTACCTGAACTGACGGTACTGCCGGTAATGACGGCATTGTAGGCGCAGTAGGCAGCAGACTAACAACCGAAACCGGAGAAACAACAGTAACTGAAGGCATTGCCGGTGCAGCAGGGGTAGAAACAACAGTAGGAATAGTTGCTTGTACCGTTGTGGTGGTGGTTGTTGTTGTGTTTG
>CAISKH010000560.1 GCA_903885865.1 uncultured Mucilaginibacter sp. | reverse complement strand
CATTCATTGGGCGAGTTTTCGGCGCTGGTAGCCGCGGGCGCTTTATCGTTCGAAGACGGTTTACGTTTGGTTGCGGCACGTGCCAATGCCATGCAAAAGGCTTGCCAGATACAGCCATCAACCATGGCGGCTATTATCGGTTTGGACGATTTTACGGTGGAGGACATTTGCCAGCGCATAAGCGATGTGGTAGTACCGGCCAACTATAACTGCCCGGGCCAGCTGGTAATTTCGGGCACTATAGCAGGTATTGATAAGGCTTGTGAGTTAATGACCGCGGCAGGCGCAAAAAGGGCTTTAAAGTTAAACGTTGGCGGCGCTTTCCATTCGCCGTTAATGGAGGCGGCAAGGGTTGAGCTGGAACATGCCATTGTAAATACCGTTATCAATGAACCCATTTGCCCTATCTATCAAAACATTGATGCCAAACCTTATACCGATCCGGAGCAGATAAAGCATAATTTAATAAGGCAGCTTACAGGCCCTGTGCGGTGGACACAAACCACCATGCACATGATAGAGAACGGCGCTACCTCGTTTACCGAAGTTGGCCCGGGCAGTGTATTGCAGGGCCTGGTTAAAAAAGTTGACCGGGCAATGCCAACATCGGGCGCCTATCTGCAATAATTTTTATAAGCTGCAAACTAAAGCGGCTTTTTTTTATTTGTAAGTTTACATAAAGCATAAAGATCTATTTAAAGCATTTGAGCTACGCAGGAAAAATACGTTTAATGCTGGCCCTGTTGGCTGCCAGCTTGTTGTTAACGGCAATTATTGTCCGTTTAACTTATACGCCTGCAAATAATTTAAGCCAAACAGCTAAAATTTTGGAGGATAACCTCCATAAAAAAGAAGAGTATATTAATAACGCCATTAATACCCCGGCCGGGTTTAACAGGTTTAAAACACTTGCCGAAAATGGGGAGGCCGGCTTACAGTGTATAAAAGATTTTACCGATGACCGCAAGATCTGGATAACCACTTTTATTAATAAAGACAGCCTGCAATTTTGGACCGGCGTTAAAATAATACCGGCAAGTGCGTCGGGCATAAAAGAGGGGTACTCGTTTTTTAAACAGCCCAATGGCAATGGCTATTACGAGGCGATTAAAAAAAGCGAGGGTGGTTTTTCGGTTATCTTTTTCATCCCGGTAAAAATAAACTATGCGGTACAAAATCAATACCTGCAAAACACCTTTGCCAAAGACCTTATAACAGACAGTAATATTGAACTTGCTGATTTTACCGATAAAGACATCTACAATGTTCACAGTATAAATAATACCTACCTGTTCTCGTTAAAAATAATTAATAACGAAGTTAACTATCGTTTCTTTTATTTCGAACTGGTTATATGGCTGTTAACATTTATTGTGATGTTTGTATTGATACAGCGCATATGCGGTTATATTGCTTATCATGGTTATGTATATCTATCGCTGTTGGTTTTAGCCTTGTTTATTGTTGGGCTAAGGTTTGTTAACCTGTATTATGGCTTACCCAATTTTACCTATAAACTCGACATTTTCGACCCTAAATATTATTCAGCAGGCAATATTTTCCCATCATTAGGCGATCTGTGCGTTAATATTTTTATGCTGAGCTGGTTTGCTGCGGCGTTATATAAACAGCGTTTCGGTCTGTTAAAACGCCCCCCCGGCAAAATTAAAGCTTATCTCATTGTTGTGGTATGTGTATCAACATTGATCAGCTTAGCAACCCTGTTTCTGAACATATTTTACGGGCTTACGGTTCATTCTGAAATAAATTTTGATGTAACCAATGTGCTTAACCTGTCGGTATTTAGCATATGCGGGTTATTAATGGTATGCTTTAGTTTTTTTATCTATTACCTGCTAACAGAAACTTTTTTAACTGTTTGCAGTATACTCACCATACCCATACGGCATCAGCTCATTATACTTTTAACATGCACGTTAATAGCCACAGTCTTTTTGAGTTATCACCAGGGCGGTTTTTCGCTATTTTATTTTTTTGGCGCAGGTGTAATAGCTATTCGCGGTTATGCCTATCGCAATAATAACGGCCGTATAACTTCGCTTACATTTGCAGTTGTATTATTGATATTCGCCGCTACCGCGTCAATTTGCCTTAGTTATTTTGAGGGGATAAAAGAGAAGAATGTAAGAGAGAGGCTTATACAAAAATTGGAAAACCCCAACGATGTAAGTGCTAACTCCATATTTAAAAAAATTGAGCGAAAAATTATTACCGACACCTTAATCACCAATTACTTTGCCAACGCACGGAACAATGAGGATTATTTAAAAACCCGCTTTCAGAAACTTTATTTTGACGGGTACCTGTCAAAATATGAATTCAGGATACATGAATTCAATACCATGGGCCAATCTATATCTGCTGATAACTATTCAATAGACGCTTTTAAGGATATGGTACTTTACAGCTCCTTTAAGGTTTCCGACTATTTTTATCGTCAGAATGAATCGTTTGGCGTTCAACGTTATTTTGCCATACTGCCGGTTATTAAAAATGATAAATACCTGGGTTCAATTGTGATCGAACTGCGTTCAAAGGCAATGCAAACCTCCGATTATTTCCCCGAATTGCTTATCGATGGGCAAATAAAAACGGAAGATGATTTTAAGGGCTACTCTTACGCGTTTTATAACGATGATAAGCTGCAGTCGCAAAGCGGCAATTATGTATATAGTCTCGTTAATACAAATTTTAAAGGCCAGGTAAAACCCTATACGGTAAAAACCACCAGTTCAAATAGTGCTAACTGGTATAGGCCGTTTACGGTATATAGCCACATGTTATATAAACCAAGCGCCCGTAATCTTATTGTTGTAAGCAAAGAAGAAAATACCGTGTTTTACGAGGTCGCTTCATTCACCTTCTTTTTTTTAATGTTATTAACATTTAGCATGGCAGCCGTAGCGGCTAAATGGGCATGGGGCCGTATTAAAATACTAACCGTTACTAACGACCGGTTAAAATGGGGGCTTAAAATAAGCCTCGGTAAAATACTTTATAAAACACGTATTCGGTTTTCGATGGTGTTTGCCGTGGTAGTAACCTTAATATTGGTGGGTGTTTTTACCTATGTATCTATCAGCGCTCAATACCAGGATCAGCAGGATAATATGATCAGGGATAAAATGATCCGGATAACCGCGGCTTTTGAAAACGGTTTCTACGATAAAGGATTCTATGATAAATATATTACCCATATTAACCAGGAGAGCCAAACCTATTTTGAGGCGCTTGCTGCCTCTTATTCATCCGACCTTGTTTTGTATGATCGCAGTGGCTCCCTGCTAATTACCACCCAACCCCGCATTTACGAATATGGCTTAATTGCAAAACGCATGAATTCAAGGGCCTATATTAATTTAAACAGCCTGCAACGGTCGGAATATATTAATGAGGAAGTAATAGGCGACCTGAGTTATAAAGCGGCTTATGCCCCGTTAAGAAACGCGAAGGGCGAAATACTTGCTTTTTTACAGTTCCCATATTTTTCGAACCAGCTGGATTATAAAGAACGCATTAGTTCATTACTTAATGTGATGATAAACATTTACGCGCTTATTTTTATAGGCATAGGGCTTTTTGCGATATTTATTGCCCGCCAAATTACAAACCCGTTAAACTTTATACAACTTAGCCTCAGCAAAACCATCTATGGTAAGAAAAACGAACCCATACAATGGGACCGCGATGATGAAATAGGCGCGCTGATAAAGGAATATAATAACATGATAGCCGATTTAGAGGATAGCGCGCGAAAGCTCGCGCAGTCAGAACGCGAGAGTGCCTGGCGCGAAATGGCCAAACAGGTTGCCCATGAAATTAAAAATCCGCTAACGCCATTAAAGCTCGGGTTGCAATTATTAGAGAAGTCGTGGCGCGAGAAAGACCCGAAGTTCGATCAGAAGTTTGAAAGGTTCAGCCACTCATTTGTTGAGCAAATTGAAAGCCTTTCTTCGATAGCATCCGAGTTTTCGGCATTTGCAAAAATGCCTGATACGCATATAGAACGGGTTAATATCTTTGAGGTAATAAGCCAGGCTGTAACTATTTTTAAACAAACGGAGAACTTTAAAATTTCATTTCAAGCCCCGCGAGACCCCCTTTTTATTAGTGCCGACAAGGACCAGTTGTTGCGGTCGTTTAATAATTTATTAAAAAACGCCATCGAGGCCACGCCGCCGGGCCGGTTTGGGATCATTGAGATCAACTACGAACTGCATGATAAAAACATTTTGATCATGGTTAAGGATAACGGCAACGGCATTGCCGAGAATATGCGCGAAAAGATATTTGAGCCAAACTTTACCACTAAAAGTTCGGGAACAGGGCTGGGGCTTGCATTTGTAAAAAACTCTATTGAAAATGCAGGCGGAAAAATTTGGTTTGAAACCGCTCCCGGTATGGGCACAACATTTTTTATCAGTTTATCTGTTCCTGATAAAAATTAAATTTGCCGCCTCATTTTGTAAAGAGTTACGCATCTGTTTGTTAAGCTATACCATAAAAATATATTGTTATATTTGCCGTTTAGCTAATTAATTTAAACGTTGACTATTTAAATGCGCCCGATATTACTTATTATCTTCTGTACAATAGGTTTTACAGCATCGGCCCAATTCTGGCACCGCAAACCAAAACGAGTGCCACAGGAAGAACGGTTTCCGTTATTAGAAGAAGTAAAAGCCCCTTCGCCAATAATAGTTACAACTATAGTAAACAATCATGACCAGGATATACATGACCTGCAATTACCCCGTAGCATTTACCTGCTGGGCGTAACCGAAGAGACAATGCTGGCCGAAGCAAAACATAATATGCGTTTCAGGATATATAACCTGGCGAGTTACAATTTTAGCGATCTGGCTGCGTTTTACATATTGCAGAACAGGTTTTCGGAAGCTAAGTGGTATTTATTGCAAAGCAACGCCATTTCGCGCCAGGAGGACGATACTAAACATACGCTGTCGAACTTATTATCCCTGGCCGATATAAAGGCTAAAATAGGCGAGCCTGCATTAGCGCAGCTTGACCTGCAGGAAGCGCGGGAAATAGCAAGCGCGAAAGGCACGCAAACCGATCTGGCAGAAATTGATAAAAAAATAAAATACTTGCAAACTAATAAGATAGCAGTTGCAAAAGCTGACATACATTATGCCGATGAAGTAGAGATAGCTAACAGCAAAACAGCTACAAATTAGCCTCCATTTATAAGATTACCGTAAAATACCTTCGGGCTTATTAAAACTGTAAAACATTATTGTAATATTGTTACTTGTTATTAGTCTTATAGCAAGAGGCAAGAATTTTAACTGTTTCTTTTTTATTTACATTAGCAAATTAATAACAGGCACAAGTATTGATGTACATTAAAACACCGGATTTAACGTTAGTAAAAAATATGTTTAAGAAATTTTATTTTGTGCTTGCACTTGGTGCTGCACTGGCCTGCAATGCGGCCCCGCCCAAACCGGTTAAAGTACCCGGTTCAAATAATTTAGAACCAACTGAACAGCAAAGAATTATTTGCAAAACAGTAGCTGATTTTATTTCAAAATTTAACTATAAAAAAGTTAACCTGAATGATTCTTTGTCGGCAATAATATATAACCATTATATTAAAAGTCTGGATGCGAACCATACCTACTTGCTTGCATCGGATATTAAGGATTTCGACAGGTATAAAAATTCATTGAGTGACGATATAAAGAACAGCAACCTGAATGATGTTTATTATATATGGAACGTGTACCAAAAACGGTACGAAGACCGGATAAAATATTCAATAGCTCTTTTAGATAAAGATTTTGATTTCACCCAAAAGGAATCATTTACCTATGACCGTTCTGAACTGCCATGGATCGCTTCAGAAAGCGAAATGAATACCGAGTGGGCCAAGCGTGTAAAATACGACCTGCTCAACCTAAAACTGGCCGATGCGGATATGGCTAAGAACAAAGAAAAACTTAAAAAAAGGTACCAGGACCTGTTGCTGCAGGACAGCAAGTTAAATACCAATGATGTTTTTCAAATATTTATGGATGATTTTAGCGATGCCATTGACCCCCATACAAATTACTTCGACCCTTTTCATGCCGCGCAATTTAATATGGAAATGTCAAAGTCGTTAGAAGGCATAGGGGCTACACTCGAAACTAAGAATGAATATATAACCATTGCTTCGCTGGTTGCGGGCGGCCCGGCAGATAAAAGTCACCAAATTAATAATGGCGACAGGATATTGGCAGTTGCACAGGGTAAAGACGGCGAATTCCAGGATATTATTGGCTGGCGCATTGATAATGCTATAAAATTAATACGCGGCACCAAGGGAACTACAGTGAGGCTTAAGCTGCTTCCGCAAAGCAAAACCGTAGCCGATAAACCAAATCTTGTTGAAATTGTACGGGAAAAAATAGTATTGAAAGATCAATTGGCAAAAGAAGAAATAAAAACCTATAACAGCAATGGCAAAACTTTAAAGATCGGGATAATTAATGTTCCGGCATTTTATGCTGATTTTACGGCGTTAAGAGCAGGCGACCCCAACGCCGAAAGCATTACCCGCGACATGAAGCTTATTTTAGATACCCTTAAACGTGCAAATGTTGATGGTATAGTAATTGACTTGCGCGAAAATGGCGGCGGGTCGCTTAGCGAAGCTATTTCCCTCACCGGTTTATTTATTAAATCGGGCCCTGTAGTACAGGTTAGGGATACCCACAATGATGTGGAGGTTGATAAGGACGAAGATCCGTCAATCGCTTATACCGGGCCCATGGCTGTGCTGGTCGACCGCTTTAGCGCCTCAGCATCCGAAATTTTTGCAGGAGCCATACAGGATTATGGACGCGGATTAATTATTGGCAGCCAAACTTATGGCAAAGGCACTGTACAAAGCGAAATTGACCTGGATAGATATATCACCCCCTCAATAGTTGATAAATTAAACTTACTGGCCAGCGGCGGAAAGCCAGGCACCAAAGTTACATCTACCGGTAGCGTAAGCCAGTTTGGTCAGTTAAATTTAACCATTGCTAAATTTTACCGCGTCAGCGGAAATTCAACCCAACATAAAGGTGTTATACCTGACATAAAATTCCCGTCAATAATTCCTTTAGATAAATACGGCGAAGATACTGACCCCTCGGCCCTGCCATTTGATGTTATTGCCAAAAGTGATTATACCAAAGTTGGTAATTTTACACCTGTAATACCCCAGTTAACCAAATTACATGAGCAGCGCATGAGCACCAGCCCGAGTTATAAAGCCTTATTAGAAGAAATTGCTGCATATAAAAAGAGTGAAGCAGAAAAAACGGTTAATCTGAACGAGCTGTTGCTAAAAAAACAACGTGATGAAGATGAGCAAAGATCATTGGACCGTGAAAACACTTTGCGCGTGGCCCTTGGCCATAAACCTTTAAAGAAGGGTGAAACAAAACCAAAAAATGAAGATCTTGACGCGTTAAAGATAGAAGCAGGGCAAATATTGGTAGATTATATTAATATCGACAATAAAGTTACCCGAATTGGCAGTACCCCTGCAACGAACACTAAGTTTTAAAAAAAGATACAGACTTACGAAGTTTAAAAAACTTCGTAAGTCTTAATATCACTTAAAACTAAAAACCTCTAATCCAACATCGCCGCCCGTGCCACCGGCAATATAAATACGGTGGTTCAATACAGCACCGCCAACGCCGTTTCTTGCTTTATTCAGGCTTGGGGCTGCGGTCCATTCATTGCTAATTTCAGGGTCAAGGTAAAATACATCCTTCTGCGGGCCATTAGGTTTTGTAGCTGTGGCACGCTCGCCACCTGTGTAGAATATTTTATCTTCAAGGTTTACACAGGTGCCCCCGCCGGTTCCTAACGGCAGTTTTGCGGCAAGTGTGCTCCATTTGCCCGTTTTAAAATCATAACAATCAACATCCAGCACTACCTTATCAAAAAAGGACATAAAATTATTCGCATCATGCAAACTGGTATTGCGCCCGCCAACGGCGTAAAGCTTATCTTTTACTAT
>CAISKH010000559.1 GCA_903885865.1 uncultured Mucilaginibacter sp. | reverse complement strand
CTGATCTGCAAACTCCAATACATCCGCATGGGCGGCCTGTGCCGGGGCAAGGCTTTCTTCTTCCAGCCATTCCAGGAAGATACCCGCATAGTTGCTGTTCTGCCTGATATAGTTTTTGGCGTAATGTTCCTGCTGTAAATAGGTTTTGTAGCTTTCCAGGGCGGCCTGTATGGCCGGGGCAAACTTATATTTGTTCATGCTTCAGGTGGGTGTAGATCTGCGTACTTTCCATGCTGCTATGCCCTAAAAAGCGCTGGATCTGTTCCAATGCCATACCGGAATGCAGCAGGTGGCTGGCAATACTGTGGCGCAGGGTATGCAAGCCTGCCGGCTTTTTTACTTTGGCAACGGCCTTTAACTTTTGCAGCCGTTCATAGGCCATGTGGCCGCTTAACCTGGTGCCGTTAACGTTCAACAGCAAAGCATCGTCCTTTTTATCAACTGCCAAATGCGGGCGGCCATACAGGATATAGTTTTCCAGATCAGCTTTGCCCTTTCCAGCCAGGGGCACGTAACGCTCTTTGTAGCCTTTGCCTTTGCGCACGTAAACCAGGTCCTTATCCAGCAGGATGTCTTTAACATTGATATTGGCACCCTCGTTTTTACGCAGGCCGCAGCCATAATACAAAGCGAGTATCGCTTTATCCCGCAAGCCCAACGTGTCATCATTCACAGCTTCGTATAAGCTGCTGATCTCCGCCGGGGTAAGAATACATTTGACATTGGAGCTTTTGCCTTTGATACGCAGCTTTACGGTAAAGCTTTCCTGCCCGCTCTCCGTCAGGTAACGGCTGAACTTGCGGATCACCTGTAAGTGCTTGCGGATATAGTTAAGGCTGATCGCGCCGGCGGCGGTTTTGCTTGGCCGCTCGTGCAGGCGCTCCAGGTATTTTTTCAAATGCTCCTGCTGTATGTCGTGCGGGCGATGGCAGTTGTTATCTTGCAGATAGATCAGGAACTCGGTCAGGATCTTAGGCATATCGCGCGGGCTGCTCGGTTCAAAGTTGAGGATGCGCAGCCATTGGCTAAAGCCCGCCTGCAGGCGAATATAGAGTGGATTATATAGGGTGCCTTGCATTTTCTCTTAGTCGTGGGTTACCGGGCTTTCCGCACTGATTTTCTGCATTTTATGTAACCCACTAAGGCTTTGGGTTACCGGTGGGATACGGGTTACTAACTGGATGTTTTCGAGGATTGATTTTACCATGCTTTGCGCATCGCTGGCTAAGTTTTCGAGGTCGTTCCAGCTCTGTATTTTATACTCAAAGCCTTTATAGCGGCTGCCACGGGAGATCTTGATGTAGCCCATCCGTTCCAGTTCATACAGGTAACGGCCCAGGCTGCTCGGACTTAGCCGTAATGCAGCCCGTACTTCCTTACTGTAAAAGGTTTCTGTATCCTGTTCTTTCAGGTAGATCTTCAGCTTTTCAAAGAATGAGCGGCAGGCATCGTTAAGCTCATCACTCTTTTTAAGCAAGGTGGTTTCCAGTAAGGCAAAAGCGGCCTGTATGTCCTCAATGGTAGTTTCAACGTATTGCTCACCGGTGTCTTCATCTGTTTTCAGTTCCCTTTGATATTGGTGGTAGTAGGTAATGGTTTCCGTGAACAACAGCAATAAAAGCATGGTACGGCGTGGTTTAAACACGGCTTCCGGCAATTGCAGGTAAGGAGCATAAGGGTTCTTAACGCTGACACGTTTTAACATGCGCTGGACGTTCTTCAACGCTTCCCTTACTTTCTTTTCCGCGTATTGGTCGATCAGTCCGGCGCTCATCTTACGCTGGTAGTCCATGATCTTCACGTCCTGCTCCGGGCTGTTATCCATGTAAAGCAGAATACATCTGTTGGCATTATCTTCATACATCTGCTCTCTGGTGGTGCAGCCGCTGATACAAACAGGGCCTTCTACTTGTAAGGTGATGGTTTTTGGATTGCCTTTGCTGTCTTTCAGGGTGACCGTTTTGCTGATCTTGCGCTTGCTTTGCAGTTCCCTGATCGGGTACAGCACATCTTCCGCGCCGTCCATGTCTTCGAGCAATAGCAGCTTATATTTCAATTCCTCTTTACCGAAGTAGTAAAAGGCGTTTACGCTGAGTGTGGTGATCTCCAGTTTATCTTCTTCGGGTATCAGCTCGCCCACTTTTTCCTGTAACCAGGTCTTGCCTGTGCCGCTTGCGCCCAGGCATAACAAGTGTAATGGGTTTTCACGGGTTCTTGAGGTGTAAATGAGGTAGGCGATCAGGGCGTTGGTTTCTTCGCCTACGATACCGCTTTGGCCGATAGCCTGCTTTGTTCTGCCCAGCAGATCAGGACTTTTTAAGTAAGCTATGGCGGCTTTCCGCTCGGCTTCGGTAAGCTGTTTCTTTTCGGGCTGTTTGGGCTTCATGGCCTCCAAACGTTCGGAACGGTATTGTTCTAAAGAAGTGGTCAGCCCGGTTATGGCCGTGCTGATCTCACGGGTGCAGATGCTCAGCCCATCGGCTGATTTCTCGATCAGCTGCTCGACCTGGATGCCATTGTACAGGTCCAGGTTGTGGCGAAAGACGTTCAGCTTATCATCTGTGTTCACCAGTTTAAGCGTTACTTTTAAACGGTCAAACCCGGTCAGCTTAATGCCGCCAAGTACTGTGATATGCAGCTTGCCGTCTAAATACAATAGCAGCTCCGGGTTATCCGTGATCAGTTTGGTTTTGGTCATGAATAAAGTTTATAGCTTATTAGTCAATCATCAAAGCTACCATATTTGATTAATTAATCAAATATAATGCATTTAACCATTGTGTGTTTGCATAATTTATCATAACACGTTCATAGCATACATATTTATTTTAAGCTGCAAATATCGCGCTGAATTAATTTACACGCATGATTGTGGGTTTTTATAGGGAATATAGGCCTTGACTTATCAATTAAAGCCGATTGTTATTATATTTGATATATTAGTCAATTTGTGCTTGTGTGCCTAATGGAACAATTTGAATAATCAATCATCATTAGCGAAATTAGTTGTGCTATTAAGCATTTACATGAATATTGGCGATCAGATAAAAAAGATACGAACTGCTAAGAATCTCTCTCAGAAAGAGGTGGCTCTGTCTTTGGATATGGATCAGGCCCAGTTTTCACGTATTGAGAACGGAAAAACGGACCCGGCGTTCTCCACCATTGAAAAAGTGGCCCAGGCATTAGGCGTTGGCCTTGCTGAGCTGGTTAATGCTGACGAGGATATTTTTGAAGTAAACTCATATGACAAGTCGGTCATTGAGAAAATGGCTTTGATCGATCAGCTGGAAGAAAAGGAGAAGTCAGCCTTTTTTACCATACTGGATGCCCTGGTATCTAAAAAACGATTGAAGGAATCGCTTTCCAATGCGCTAAACTTAGCTTAAACAAAAAGGCCCGGCGCTGGGCCAGGCTTTATAGGACAATTTTTACTTTACATATTCAAGTAGAGTATATCAAAGAATAGCTCATATCATTTCTTCTTTATTTCACCAAATGAATATCCTGGAACTTCAAACGTGTAATTGTAGGTGCCCCGTCTCTTACTAATATCAGATATTTTAACAATTATTAATGACTCTTTAAACCACCGTCTGTCTATGTCGATGCTATAATTATGAACGATCTGTTTTTCTCCAGCATATTCATAATAATCAAACTTTAAGGTTAGTTTTTTCAAGCTATCTGCATACAATAGGCTTTTCGTTTGTTCGTTACTAACGTACAATACCCCTGGATAATATCCGCCGTTTATAGAGTTTTTATCCCCTTTCCTATCCATTGCGATTAGCTTTAACCCTGCGATAGATCTTGCCAATCTATCATTTATAAGGATTACAAAACTGTTGTTAACTCTTATTTCCTGTCCATACAATTTAATGGATATAATAAATAGGAAAATTACGGTAAGCCAATATTTATTTTTCATTTAATTACCAGTTAGAATTTTTTGAACTGCTCTTTGGGTTAAATCAACTGCTGGAGTAGTTCCATTGTATATAGAAATACCTAAGCTTCCTGTTGGACTACCTAAACGTCCAACTATAATGTTTGTTTGATGCTGTCCAAATGCAGCAGCATCTGCAGCGTCAAGAGGTGTCCCACTGGCTGGAATAGCAGTAAATTGAGCGTTACCAACCGTAAATCCAGTTGTAGGATGTGGGTGAATAGTTGTAATCGTTGAAAGTCCATAAGCACTTAATCCACTTGGAGCTGCTGGTAAAGTTGATGGCACAGTTACTGTAGGGACTCCCTTGGCATCTGTTGTCACCGTTGGGGCTCCTCCTGTTTGGCCTTCTATAACCGTACCGGTAGGCGTTACTAACGAAGGAAGTTTTTCATTAGGAGTCCCGCCATTAACTTGAGCATTTAAAACTTTTAGCGACTGAGTTAAGGTAACATCACTTGGCAACTTTTGTGCTGAACTTATATCGTCTAACTGCGTTGTTCCTCCGGTTTTATTTGTAGCAGCTATTTGCTTAGCTTCTTGCTTATCAGTAATGACATATTTTCCTTGATATTCTGGATGTCCATCGGTTCCGATTTTCTTCCCATCCTGATCAAAATAATCGCTTGGCGGCAACATTCCATCGGGATCAATATTCCTAATTGGATTATTATCTGCATAGTTATACGGAGTAAATCTTCGGACCATCTCCGCTTTGGGGTCAACTGTTGACCATCTACCTATTACCGGATCATAAAACCGCGCGCCATAATCGCAGAGGGTATTTAGTACCTATGACGGCATAAATGGCCGAAAATATCTTTGATGCGACCGGTTAAAGATGAAAATGAAATTGTAACTATTAGTTAAAAACGATACCTCAAAAATTCTTTCAGTGTTTTCTTTAAATCTTTTCGTAAGGTATTTATTCATTGACTAATAAGTGCTGATACGATTTAACGCGAAACGAATATGACAATATTTTTTTATTTGGCAGATATAAACAATAGGCTGATTAAAATAATCTTAATGACGAATAGCAATTATTAAACTTTTGCGTAATGTT
>CAISKH010000558.1 GCA_903885865.1 uncultured Mucilaginibacter sp. | reverse complement strand
AGCCATAACCCCAAACAATGGAATGCGCTTAAATTATTGAATGCCGACGGCGAATTCATTAGCGGTACTGATGGAGAAGAGGTTTTGGCAATGGCCGAAAGTAGCAACTTTACCTACGCCGGAGTTAATGAATTAGGCAAGGTGAAACAGGATGATAGCTATATGCAAAAACATATAAACCAGATACTGGCCCTGCAATTGGTTGATGTGAAAGTGATAGCCAAAGCCAACTTTAAAATAGTAATTGATTGCGTCAACTCAACCGGGGGTATTTTTGTTCCCGTGTTGCTGGAGGCATTGGGTGTAAAAACCGTTCATAAATTATTTTGCGAACCCGACGGCGAATTCCCGCATAATCCAGAGCCATTGCCTGAAAACCTGGTGGCGCTATCAAAAGAAGTGTTGAGCAAAAATGCCGACCTTGGTATAGCCGTTGACCCGGATGTTGACCGCCTTTGCTTTGTTTGCGAAGACGGTAATATGTTTGGCGAAGAATATACTTTAGTTGCCGTTGCCGATTATATTTTGAAAAACAAAAAAGGCAATACGGTTTCAAACCTATCGTCGACCCGTGCCTTGCGCGATGTTACCGAACTGGCAGGCGGCGCGTATTATGCCGCAGCGGTAGGCGAGGTGAACGTGGTAAACAAAATGAAGGAAGTGAATGCCATAATAGGCGGCGAGGGTAATGGCGGGGTAATCTACCCCGAATTGCATTATGGCCGTGACGCACTCGCGGGTATTGCCTTGTTTTTAACACATTTAGCTAAATATGGCAAGCCGGTATCAAACCTGCGCAGCTCGTATCCTGATTATTTTATTTCGAAAAATAAGATAACGCTTACACCCGAAATGGATATTGATGCCTTGCTGCTAAAGGTAGAAGATAAATACAGAGATCAGCCGCATTCTACCATCGACGGGCTGAAAATAGAATTTGATAAGCAATGGGTACATTTGCGCCGTTCAAATACGGAACCGATCATCCGTATATACTCCGAAGGTGATTCAGAAACGGTAGCTAATGGTTTGGCGAACAAGATAATTGCCGATATAAAAGAAATTTTAAAGTTGAGTTAGATTAAGGTCCGAAAGTCCGGAAGTCGGTAAGTCCGAAAGATGGAGCATTTTAAATCAATAATTCAATCACTCAATAATTCAATAATTAACTGATGAGAATATATCTCGATAATGCTGCCACAACGCCGCTTGATGCGGAAGTGATGAAAGTTATATATTCGGTAATGGAAAGCAGTTATGGCAACCCATCATCTATACATGCACACGGGCGTGAGGCGAGGACATTGGTTGAGCGCTCACGCAAAACTATTGCTAACCTGCTGTACACGTCGCCCGCCGAAATATTTTTTACCGGCAGTGGTACCGAAGCTGATAATACCGCCATACGCTGCGGTATTATTGATAATAACATTACCCATGCTATAACAACCCGAATAGAGCATCATGCGGTTATCCATACTTTGGAGGCCATGCAAAAGGCGGGCGTTGTGAAATTAAGTTTTGTTGATGTAGATAGTAAGGGCAATATTGATTACGCTCATTTGGAGAGATTATTAAAAGATAATGAGCGCAGCTTTGTATCGTTAATGCACGCCAATAACGAAATAGGTACGCTTACAGATATTGAAAGGGTGGGGAATATTTGCGAACAATACAACGCTATATTTCACTGCGATACGGTACAAACCATGGGGCATTACCCGCACGACCTTGGTAAACTGAAAGTTCATTTTTTAGTAGGCGCCGCTCATAAATTTCATGGGCCTAAAGGTGTCGGCTTTTTATACATCAACCATAAAATAAAGGTCAAACCCTTAATATACGGCGGATCGCAGGAGCGTAATATGCGCGGGGGTACCGAGAATGTATACGGCATTGCGGGT
>CAISKH010000557.1 GCA_903885865.1 uncultured Mucilaginibacter sp. | reverse complement strand
GGATGGATAATTGGTGGCGGCTGTACCTTTACTGAACGAGTAATTTGCAGCGGCCTCATCGTTTAGTATTACAAAATTATCGCGTTCGTCGCCTAAAGTTGCTACTACTGATGTTCCGCGGGCAATGCCATCATGGATAAGCGATTGGACAGCGCCAAAACCATTTTTTTTCAAATCTACCGATTTAGCGGCGTCGGCATGAAATATCGATCTGACGTTCATTTCGGGTTTAATGGATTCGTTCCATCCGTAAGCGCCGGGTTTAGTTGAAATGGGTGTTACTGCGCCTCGCGTAAAAGAACCAAGTGCGGCGCGCGGCGCTTCCGGCAATCCGTATGTTGTATAGGCGTCTATTAATCCCGGGTAAATATATTTCCCTTTCAGGTCTACAACAATATACCCTTTTGGAATGCTTACGCCCGGCCCAACTGTTTCTATCAGCCGGTCTTTGACCAGCAAAGTACCGTTTTTGATACTTTGATCGGGGCTTATAACGATAGTTGCGTTGATAAATGCGTACAACCCGGGGCGAATGTCCTGTACGCCGTTTACGGGGAATGTTTCCTGTGCGCTGGCAATTTTGCATACCAGTACAGCAAAACAATAAAGTAGAAGTTTCTTCATGTTCTTGAATAATGAGTCAGTTAATTGCCTAAGATAAATGGAAAATTGGATTTTTCAATAACCTTCGCAAAATAATACGCAAAAAAAAGCCCCGTCCTGATAGTGATCAGAGCGGGGCTTTTATATTATTTGTAATACAGTTATTTTACTGCGTCAATTATCGCTTTAAAAGCATCCGGGTGGTTCATGGCCAGGTCGGCTAAAACTTTACGGTTTAAACCTATCTCTTTGGCGGTTAATTTACCCATTAATTGCGAGTATGATATTCCATGCTGACGGGCACCGGCGTTAATACGCTGTATCCACAAAGCCCTGAATTCTCTTTTCTTGGTTTTACGGTCGCGGTAGGCGTATTGTAAACCTTTTTCAACTGTGTTTTTAGCAACGGTATAAACCTTGCTGCGTGAACCCCAAGAACCTTTGGCGAGGTTCATGATCCTTTTTCTTCGTCTTCTCGACGCTACGGCATTAACTGAACGTGGCATTTCTTTTTGATTTTTGGCAGTGAGTGTCTCTGCTTTGGCAGAAAACTTGTAAACTCTAAGGCCTGGTTAAAAATTAATTAATTACTTCCCGATACAAAGCATACGCTTTACATTACCCATATCCGCATCAGAAACTAAACTGGTGTGGGTTAGGTTACGCTTGCGTTTTGTCGACATCTTGGTTAAGATGTGGCTTTTAAACGCGTTCTTCCTTGCAATTTTACCGGTTCCAGTAAGCGTAAAACGCTTTTTAGCACTGGAATTGGTTTTCATTTTTGGCATAACTATTTATTTAGATTTGAGATATGAGATTTGAGATATGAGATTTTGTTGATATGTTGATTTGCAGTGAAGTTGATTTGACTTTGATGGATGGAGCTTTGAACATGTCGGAAGGAGATTGATTTTGTCGGATCATCCCATGGAGATAAATAAATGTTTCCAATGTTGGCAAAATCCAGCGCGGATAGAAATATAGTAAAAAATTTGTTCGCAAGGCTCATCATAAATAATTCAACTTGCTTCGAAAAAAGGATCTTTCTTCGCCATTCCCACTCATCTGAGCTTTTGCTTGAAAAACTTGGCGCTCCACCAACTCGCGCTCCAATTCTGGTGAGTGGAAAAACATGTAAAGTTGTTTCTTCATATCTGGTCCAGTAATGAAGGTG
>CAISKH010000556.1 GCA_903885865.1 uncultured Mucilaginibacter sp. | reverse complement strand
TATTAACCAATTATTTTCATTAATAAACAATTTGCCATGATCAAATAATATTTTGTGTAAAATATTTACTGCATCGTTAAAGGTATTGGCCCTGAAAAATATAAAGGCAAAACAAGCAAAAATAAATGTTAACAGGGTAGATATCGTTTTTGATATTATTTCGGGAAGGTTTTGCGATAGTTTTTTTCTGAATTTCTTTGTTAAAAACTCAAAACACACAGCTATGCCATTTACTACGCCAAACATAATATACGTCCACGCGGCGCCATGCCATAATCCGCTTACGAAAAAGGTGACAGCTAAGGCGAATATTACCGAAAATTTACCCCAGTTTCTGTTGGCGATCATGATAGGGGTGAAAAGATAATCGTTAAACCATGTTGTTAATGAAATATGCCATCTGCGCCAATATTCAGTTACACTTTTACTTAAAAAGGGTCGGTTAAAATTAGTCATCAGTTTAAAACCCATTACCCGGGCAGACCCTATGGCAATATCAGAATAACCTGAAAAGTCGCAATATACCTGGAAGGTAAAAAATACAGTTGCCAAAATAAAACTTGTGCCGGTATGATGGCTTTGATTATTATAAACCGCATTTACATAAATAGCCAAACGATCTGCAATAACCACTTTTTTGAAATAACCCCATACCATTCTTTTTAAGCCATAAGTAACATTTTCATAATCAAAATCATGTTTTTCATAAAATTGATGAAGCATATTTTGCGGACGTTCAATTGGTCCGGCTACCAGCTGGGGGTAAAACATTACATACAAAGCATAAATGCCAAAATGATGCTCGGGCTTTTGGTTGCCGCGATAAACTTCAATAACATAGCTTAGGCTTTGAAACGTGTGAAATGATAACCCTATTGGGAGTAATATTTTTAGAGCCGGTATAGGATAATTCCAATGAATTATTTGTGCCAACAGGCGAAAGTTATCATTAAAAAAATTAAAATACTTAAATATAAACAATACAACGCAAGTGGAAACTATGCTGATGACAAGGTACGTTTTCTTTCTTTTTCCGTCAGATCTACTGATATATATAGCTGCAAAATAATCTATTAAAATGGTAATCAGTAAAATGAAGATATAAACAGGCACAAAAAAAATATAAAATATGCAACTGGCTAACAGCAATAACGGCCACCTGAATTTGTAAGGAAATAAAAAATATAAGCTGGTTACTAATGGAAAGAAAATTAAAAACTCAAAAGAATTGAATAGCATAAAACATCGCTTTTTCTTTAACTTAAAAAAGTTACCCTAAAAATATTCAATTCCTGGTTAGCATTCAACTACTGCATTAATTAAATGGAAGTAAAAATGATAGTTAATTCCGTAGCTGCGCTTAATGCTCATCAATTTTACCCCAGCCCTGCTGCCATACGCCTGTATTGTATAAGTGTATATAACTCCTGGTCTCATCAAAAGTGAATTTGGTATCGTGCAAATAAGCATCATAAACATCATTATTATCCATCAGCATTTTTTCCAGGTCGTTCTTTTGTGCTTTGCCCGGTGATAACTTGTTCCCTCGTAATTCTATCAATTTATTAAGGTCTTTCGTTATATACCACGCCACTTTATAGCTGTCCATCGAAGTATTGGCTATTTGGTCCTCGTATAAATTTATTTTACCTGTTTCAAGTATTTTTAAAAACACAGGCTTTGTTTCACCGGGCCTGAATACCGACCGGTAATGCTCATTTTTACTGCGTATATAATACTCCATTATTTCGTCGGGCTTTAAAACCTGGGTGGTATCAAACATTGTTGTGTAAGTATTTTTACCAAACATAGGGATAGTTATTACACAGGCCAAAGTATCGCCTTTGGGCGTGATCACATAATCGGAATTTCTTTTTTTCGACTTTTGCGCTTCGGCAACGGTGGTAAGCAATAAAGCTACGCCCGCAATAAATATTTTTTTTGATAGTGCTCTCATTATATTCTTGATGGTAATTTTAGTTGTTTATAACGTTTATGTTTCCCCGAAAGTGTATTTAACACTTTTACTTTTGTCAAATTATTTAAGCAGCTCCAGGTCCCTGGGCGTGTCAATTGCGTAAGTTTCCAATTCTGTTTCGGCCACTTTTATGTGGTAGCCGTTCTCTATCCATCGCAATTGTTCCAGGCCCTCGGCTTTTTCTAAGGCTGATACAGGCAGTTTTGTTATCTGCTGCAAAATATCGGCCCTATAGCCATAAATACCAATATGTTTAAAATACGGGTAAAATTCCAGCCAGTTCTCCGGCTCCTCACTCCGGATATGCGGCAACGCTGAACGCGAAAAGTAAACCGCCTCATCCAGCTTATTCACTACCACTTTGGGCGAATGGGGGTTATGCAATTCTTCTGTGGTTCTTATCCTTTTTATTAAGGTAGCTATTTGTACGTGCGGCGTAGTAAAACACGTCGCCAGTTTGGTTATCTGTTCCGGGTCGATGTAAGGTTCATCTCCCTGTATATTGATAATAATATCATATTCGGGATGTTTACCCGCCACCTCTGCGCAACGGTCTGTACCGCTTTGATGATCGGCAGTCATAGCACATACGCCACCAAATTCTATTACATGCTCAAATATTCGCCCGTCATCTGTAGCAACAATAACGTCGCTTAACCGGCTGCATTTTTTGGCCTGTTCATAAACCCGTTGTATCATGCTTTTACCGGCAATATCAACCAGCGGTTTCCCCGGGAAACGGGAGGATGCGTAACGTGCAGGGATGATACCGAGGATGTTCATGAGAGTAGTGAGTAGTGAGTAGTGACTGGTGAGTATTTGAAAGTTATTGTATCCATTAGTAATATAACAAACTTACAACTCATAACACAAAACTTATAACTTAAAACAACCCGTTCACTTCCCGCTCAACCATTTGTACTATGGTAGCCAGGTCTTCGGTATTATTGGCGAAATCAAGGTTATCTTTATCCAGTATCAACAATTTGCCCAGTTTATACCCTTTTATCCATTTATCGTATTTCTCGTTTAGTTTGGATAAGTAATCAATACGGATACCTATTTCGTACTCCCTTCCGCGGCGTTGAATGTTATTCACTAAAGTGGGTACTGAGGCTTTTAAGTAAACCAGCAGGTCGGGCGGTTTAATGTATTCGGTTATATTGTCAAAAATAGACTCGTAGTTTTCGTAATCGCGGCTGGTCATCAGGCCCATATCATGCAGGTTCTCGGCAAAAATATGCGCGTCCTCGTAAATGGTCCTGTCCTGTATAATGTTTTTTCCGCTTTTTTGTATGTCTACGATCTGGCGGTAACGGCTGTTCAAGAAATATATCTGCAGGTTGAAGCTCCAGCGTTTCATATCGCTATAAAAATCTTCCAGGTACGGATTATTATCAACAGCTTCATATAAGGGTTCCCAGCCATAATTTTTGGCCAGTAATTCGGTGAGCGTAGTTTTACCGGCTCCAATGTTTCCTACTATAGCTATGTGCATTCGCTAAAGATATAATTCAAAAGTTAAAAGTCAAAATTAAGCCCCCTCTAAATCTCCCCTGGTAGGGGAGACTTTTTATGAACCGTTTTAAAAGCCCTCCCTTCCGGGGAGGGTTGGGTGGGGCTCAAAAGCTTTTAAACCCAATGATCTCCCTAACCTCTTTTATAGTTTTCGAAGCGCTTTCCCTTGCTTTAATGGCGCCGTAACGGGCAACCTGTCGCAGGTACGCGGCATCATTGGCTATTTCGTTTATACGTTCGCGTATGGGTGCGGTGGCAACTATCATATCTTCGGCCAACTGCTTTTTCAGGTCGCCGTAACGTATCTGGCAGTTGTTGTATAAATTATCAAAATGAGTGATCGTGGCCGGCGCTGATACTACTTTCATCAGGTCGAACAGGTTTTGTATCTCTACAGGCTTGGGCTGATTTTCCACCGTAGGACCACTTTCTGTAACGGCGCGCATTACTTTTTTACGGATAACCTCGGGTTGATCTGATAAAAAAATGGCATTGCCTTCTGCTTCCGATTTTCCCATTTTACCTTTTCCGTCGAGTCCCGGTATTTTCACCAGGTTCTCGCTAAAGTTGAACGCG
>CAISKH010000555.1 GCA_903885865.1 uncultured Mucilaginibacter sp. | reverse complement strand
CTACCGAACAACTCTACCAACTCTACCTGCAGCACCCGGGTATCAGTACTGATACCCGAAAAATTGCCACGGGCAGTTTGTTTTTTGCTTTAAAGGGCGATAAATTCGACGCGAACACTTTTGCCAAACAAGCTATAGATAGCGGCGCGGCCAACGCCATAATTGATAACCCTGCCTATAAAATCAACGACCAATGCCTGTTAGTCGCCGATGTTTTAACCGCACTGCAGGACCTGGCCCGGCATCATCGTAAACAATTAAATATACCGGTTATCGGCCTTACAGGCACCAATGGCAAAACCACTACCAAAGAATTAATTAATGCGGTATTGTCGCAGCATTTTACTACACTGGCTACGCAGGGGAATTTGAACAACCATATTGGTGTTCCGTTAACTGTTTTGAGCATTAACGCTTCGCACCAGGTAGCTATTATTGAGATGGGCGCAAACCACATTAAAGAAATTGAGCTGCTTTGCAGCATAGCGCAGCCAACCCATGGTTTAATTACCAATGTGGGCAAGGCCCATTTAGAGGGTTTTGGAAGTGTAGAGGGGGTGAAGATAGCGAAAGGGGAGTTGTATGATTATTTGAGTCGGGAAGTCCGGAAGTCGGGAAGTCCGGAAGTCGGGATTGCTTTTATAAATAGTAATAGTTCCGCGTTAATGGAAATGCAAGCCTCGCGTAAATTTGCCACTCCACCCGTTTTTTACGGTGATGCTATTGACGACCTGGTAAGCGGTGAAATAACGGAGAATGCGCCATTGTTATCATTACGATGGACCAACAATAGTTCGGGTGAAAGTTATACGATTAAAACACAGCTTACCGGCGCTTATAACCTGGACAATATATTGGCGGCTATTTGTATTGGCGTATATTTTAAATTACCCCCCTCAGAAATAAACAAAGGCATAGAAAGTTATCAACCCCAAAATAACAGGTCGCAAATTGTACAAATGGCTACCAATACGCTTATATGCGATTATTATAATGCCAACCCAAGCAGCATGATGGTTGCCATTGAAAATATAGAAAAGATAACCGCTAAACACAAAGTGCTGATATTGGGCGATATGTTTGAGCTGGGCAATGAATCGACAGCCGAGCATAAAGCGATCATAGAAAAATCATTAAGCATCCCTGTTGATAAAAGAATATTCATTGGCCAGGATTTTAAACAGGCAAGTTTGACTATGAACCATGAATCATCAACTATGAACTTCTACCCTAATGTTGAAGATGCGATTGCCGGGGTAAAAACTCATCCAATAAAAAATTCAACTATATTAATAAAAGGCTCAAGGGGTATGGCTTTGGAACGGCTGGTGGAGCTGTTTTAACTTTTTATGTCGTTCAAACAATAGCCAGCTCCGCAACTTCCTCTCCTACCAAACTACCCATTGCTACACCCATGCCGTTACAGCGTACCGCGCAAAAAACGTTAGGCTGCACCTCTTTAATTATCGGGGTAAGTTCTCTGCCAAAACCCATAATGCCGCTCCACCAATAATCTATTTCAGCATTTTGGCCGGGTAATATCAGCTCATTCAAATAAGCGGTTAGCTGTTGTTTAACTTTTTCGGTATGGCCAAAATCAAAGGTTTCCTCACTTTTAAAGTCAATGTTCCTGCCGCCGCCAAAAAGTACGCGGTTATCAATGTTCCTGAAATAGTAATAACCTTCATCAAAATGATAAGTGCCTTTCAGCTTTAAATTGGCAATGGGTTTGGTAATAAGTACCTGCCCGCGGCCAGGTACCACATCCAGTTCGGGGTATAATTGGCTTGCGAAGGCATTAGTAGCCAATATAACCTTGTCCGTTTTAAAACTTCCCTGCGAAGTTGTTAATTGTATATGACTGCCTTCGTGTTTAATTTCATTTACGCTGCAATTATTCAAAACAAGGGTGCCTCCGCTATAAACTTTATGCAACAGCGCCCGCATCATTTTCCCGGTATTTATCTGTCCTTCATATTTATTAACAATCATGCGGCTAACGCCCTTAAAACCAAAACCTGCTATTTTATCATCAGCAACTGCATAAATGTCAGGTTCGCCAATGGCCTGTTTTAATAAATTGTTAAAATAGGTTAATCGTTCTATGCTTTCTTCGGATTGCGCAGCTTCATTTTCCCTGAATAACTCATAGCCGCCGTATTGGTGAAAGACAATATTTTCATCGCCTAAATTTTCCCTTAGCCGCTGCAGCCCGCACCATTTATAATGGGCCATGCGTGAAACTTCCTGTTCGGACGTTCGTTTTAAGTATGAAATTTGCTCGGAAATAGTACCAAAACAGGCAAAACCGGCATTTTTTGTGCTTGCGCCGCCGGGTAAAAAGCCGCGCTCCAGTATTAATACCTTTAAAGCAGGGCGTTGTTTTTTGAGATGAAGGGCAGCGCTTAATCCTACTATACCGCTGCCAATAATAATTACATCGGCATTATTAGTAAATTCGGTTTGTTCCCAGTATGAAAAACTATGCGCCATTAAACTCAAAAGTAAAATTTTAATGGAATGCTTTTTGAAATACCTGTTTTAAAAAAATTTAATATTCATTTTAATATATAAGATATGGCATCAGCATGGTTTTTAATGATCATTATATTCATAGTTAGCTTAATTGTGCAATGGCGCTTTAAAAGCAAATTCAAACATTATTCGGAAACGGCCTTGTTATCGGGGCTTTCGGGGCAGGAAGTAGCGGAAAAAATGCTGCGCGATAACGGTATTTACGATGTACAGGTAATATCGGTAGAAGGCCAGTTAACCGACCACTATAACCCCGAAACAAAAACGGTTAATTTAAGTCCGGATGTGTTTTATAGCCGCAGTGTGGCTTCGGCAGCTGTTGCCGCTCACGAATGCGGTCATGCCGTACAGCACGCCACCGGATATAGCTGGCTTAGCCTGCGCACGACCTTAGTGCCCGTAACCAATGTGGCCTCAACCATTACGCAGATCACCCTATTTATAGGTTTTATGCTGCTCATGTTTATGCACAACCCGTTTGTGCTGGCTATAGGCGTTGGCGCTTTGGCTATAGTTACCCTGTTTAGTTTTATTACCCTGCCTGTTGAGTTTGATGCCAGCAACCGCGCACTGGCCTGGTTAAATAACAATTACACTGTTATGCAAACCAACGAGGAACACGAACAAGCCAAAGATGCCTTATGGTGGGCCGCCATGACCTATGTGGTTGCCGCGCTCGGCGCATTGGCTACTTTGCTGTATTATGCTTCGGTTTTGTTTAACAGGAGGAGTTAAACCTCGCCCCCCGGCCCCCTGAAGGGGGAGTAACTATGAAATACTAATTAAGCCATATTTTTGCTCATTCCTCCCACTTCAGGGGGCCGGGGGGCAAACAATTCTGCCTCTCATCTGTAATACCAAATACAGATTACAGTTATGAAAAATTTATTGAAAATATTTATCCTGGCGGGGGCAATGGTATTTGTCGCGCCCGGGATACAGGCACAGGTAAGGGTTTCCGTAAGGATAGGCCCGCCGCCACTGCCCTATTATGTACAGCCGCCCTGCCCGGTCGACGGTTATTTATGGGAACCCGGCTATTGGGCCTATGATAATTATGATGGCTATTATTGGGTACCCGGTGTATGGGTAGCACCCCCATATGTCGATCTGTTATGGACACCTTGTTACTGGGGTTTTGACAACGGCCTGTATTTATTTCATGCCGGGTACTGGGGGCCGCATGTGGGCTTTTACGGCGGAATTGATTACGGCTACGGTTACCCCGGCATAGGTTTTACAGGCGGCGGATGGAGCGGGCGCAATTTCCGTTATAATACCGCAGTGTTTAATGTTAACAGGAACGTTGTACACAATACATATATTGACCGTGGCGCGATGCGCGGCGGAGACGGCAGCCGGGCCAGCTTTAACGGGCCGGGCGGTGTTAACCGCCAGCCTCGCCCCGAAGAACGCCGGGTTATGAACGAGCGGCATATACAGCCAACCCGTTCGCAACTATCGCACCAGCAAAT
>CAISKH010000554.1 GCA_903885865.1 uncultured Mucilaginibacter sp. | reverse complement strand
TTAACCAGTTTGTTAAACGTGAGTATAGAGATCCGTTTAAATTGAGCGGAGTTTAATTTTTTTTCATTTTTTCATAATAATAAGTCAAGGAGGCATCCGTTTACGGTTGCCTCCTTTTTATTGTGCCCGGCCAACCAACAATATAGACTTAGGCTTGTTATTATGATTATCAAATTGGTTTTTTAGGCTTATGGATTACAGGATTAAAGTGACTGCAACAAAAGATATATCATTAAAAGAAAAGTGGAAAGCGGTATTCAAATCATCATCAAAACGATCCGTATTGATATCCGGTTTAATTTTATTGATAGGTATTGCGTTCATACTTCCTGTTTTTTTCAATAAGGTCCAAAAAGTAAAGGGTGTAGTATTGCATGACAGGCTATTAGCAACGATCCCGAGCCATAACGTTTCCATCGCAATTTTTTCAATTATATGGGGAATGTCGTTTTTAGCATTCTACAGGGCAATATACCGGCCATCTGTAGTGCTGATCTTTATCTGGACGTTAATATTTGTTTGCGTGGCCCGTATGATAAGTATCAGCCTGGTCCCTCTTGATCCGCCTGCAGGGTTAATTCCATTATCAGATCCCGTTACCGGGATTTTTTACGGGGAAAGCAATATCACAAAAGATCTGTTTTTCTCGGGCCACACGGCTACAGTTACCTTAATGTTTTTATGCCTTCAAAAAAAAACTGACAAAATAGTGGCCTTTACGGCCATTATAGTACTTGCCGTTTTATTATTGGTGCAGCACGTTCATTATACCATTGATATTTTGGCAGCCCCGCTTATAGTTTACAGCCTTTTCAGGTTAACCCGGTTTCTTTTGCGGATATCTTAACGAAAGCCACTACCTTTATGTAATCTATAACAGGGTATAATGATAAAAATCAACTTGCTTTGCGTTGCCGGTTTCAAAATATTATTTCACCCTAGTTGGTATTAAAGCCATATAGGAAAGTATTTTTATGAAAAATATTTTATTTACCATCCTACTTCTTATTACAATAAAGTACGTCTCAGGTCAACCCGGCACAGGCACCCCGTCCCGCAATGACCATATTTTCCCATCAGCACCCAAAGCAAAACGTTTTATTGATTATGATGCCAGTGGTTTTTTAATTAATGGCAAACGTGTTTTTATCGCATCCGCCGGGATGGAATACGCCCGCGTTCCGCGCGCCCTTTGGCACGACCGCTTGCTGCGCCTGAAACGTGCAGGCTTCAACGCCATTGAAATGTACACGTTCTGGAACTTTCATGAACCAAAGGAAGGTCAATTTAACTTCACCGGCGACCACGACCTCAATGCTTTCCTGAAAATGATAAAAGCTATGGGGATGTATGCTATTGTGCGTGTGGGCCCCTACTATTGCGGCGAATGGAATTTGGGCGGCTTCCCCATCTGGTTAAAAATCAATCCCCAAATGCGTGTGCGCGAAGACAACCCGCAGTTTTTAGCTGCGGTTGATAAGTATTTTGAAAGGCTGATGCCTATTGTGGCCCGAAATCAAGTAGATCATGGCGGCCCGGTTATCATGGTGTAGCTCGAAAATGAGCATAGGGCCGCGTGGGGTACGGTTACACCAAACGGTTATTTCAGGCATTTAATTGATAAAACTGTTTCTCTGGGATTAGAAGTACCGTACTTTTTTAGTGGCTTGCATTCGGGCAATGACCCTGCCGGGGATTGGAGCAGCCTGGATGACCCCTCGCGCCCCAACCCCTGGTTCTCGACCGAGTATTGGGGCGTATGGTACCTGCACTACGGCCCCCAGCCCCAGGACTCGGGTATTTACGACCGCCGCACCTGGAAAATAATAGCGCACGGCGGTAACGGGTACAATGTATATATGGCGCATGGGGGCACCAATTTCGATTATAATAACGACCGGGATATGGCCGCATCTTATGATTACGGCGCATCAGTTGGGCAGGCCGGCGACCTGCGGCCCATTTATTATAGTTTTAAACGGGCCAATTGGTTTGCAAGGAGTTTTCAGGATATATTGGAGAATAGTGTTGATAGCCGGGATGATAGGCCAATAGTATCGGATACAATCATTAAAGTTACCGTGCGTAAAAGCCCGGCTGGCACCATTGCCTTTTTGGATAACCCGGACTCGGTAGCTGTTCAATTTAAATTACGATCACCCATAAATATACAGGGGTCGGCACAAATTAGACTTGCTGCAGGTGAGATCATGCCGGTAGTACAAGACTACCAACTAACCCCATCTGTGAAATTGCTTTGGGCGCCCACCAGCATATACAATATTATCCGGCAAGGAAATAGTACTGCCTTATTAATATATGGCCCGGCCAACTCAACGGCACAATTATATTTTAATGCATCGGCCGATTTGAAAATAATTCAAGGCTTATCAAACTTTAAAAATGCAAACCGGCAGTTGAGTTTTAACGCCAATATATCTGCTTCCGAACCTTCCGAATATAGTTTTGAAGCAAACGGTCAGCGTATACGCATAATAGTTATAAATGACCAATTGGCATCGCGAAGCTGGTTTGCCGAGGCGGGTGGACAAAGTAATATTATTATTGGCCCCGCTTATAGTGATGAACTGATTAGCAAAAACAACCAATTAAGTTTAACAACTGAACGTGCATGGCAGGATAAAGGCAATTTGCCGGTTTGGATATTTAAACCAACCGGTGCGCTCGTTAAATTAATACCTAAATTTTCAACAGTAAAGCATCTAACTAAATTAAAACTGAACACATGGCAGGTTAAATCCGCTTCGGAGGCTGCGTTGCCCGATTATAATGATGAAAGCTGGAAACTAAACAGAGAACCGCTTCAAATGGGTGCCGATGGAGACATTACTGCTAATGCCTGGTATCGCACAAAAATAAACGTTACCCCAACAGCTGATTATATTCTGCGGTT
This sequence comes from uncultured Mucilaginibacter sp., assembly GCA_903885865.1. GTDB lineage: Bacteria > Bacteroidota > Bacteroidia > Sphingobacteriales > Sphingobacteriaceae > Mucilaginibacter. The sequence continues at coordinate 794 of CAISKH010000554.1, read as the reverse complement.
TAAAAAAATTAATGACAGGGCCGCTTTGTTTTTAGATGGGAAGCGCATTGATACCGGCTCGGTTTTTAACACTATCCAAAAACTGCATTTAACAGAGGGCATAGATCATACGCTGGCGCTTTTTACTGCGCACGACGGATGCAACAAACTGATATTTAAATTAGGTGCAATAGATACAGTGGATGCAAAAGGATTAAGCAGCACAGTAGCATTAAGCTGGGCCAATATATTAGGTGAGGCAGTATCAATAAATAACTGGCGCATGAAGGGTGGACCAGGCGATCCTTTTGCTGCAAAAGGGTGGCGGCCGGTAATTGGCGTTACTAAAAGATCTCCGCAATTCTTCCGCACCACATTAAACCTTCCGACAATAAAAAACTCTCATCCTGTATGGCGGGTAAATACTACCAGCTTAAGCTATGGCTCGGTTTGGGTTAACGGGCATAACCTGGGCCGTTACCCCGAAAAAATAAGGATAAACGGTTTTTATATACCCGAATGCTGGTTAAAAACGGGCCTAAACAAGTTGGTTATTTATGACGAGTATGGAGTATCGCCTAACAAGGTTTCTATAGAAGCAGAGGCAGCTGCCAGCCGCGATACGCAAACTTTACGCTTTTAAGACGAAAGTGTTACACTATATTTCTTATAAATTTTTTAAATTTGCAGCAGAATAAATTTTGAATAAAAATCAATTTTAGAAATAATGAAAAAAATATTGTTATCGGCTGTTTTACTTTTTTCTGTGATCGCGGTATGCCTGACGGGAACATTTGACGGCCTTTGGAAAGGAT
>CAISKH010000553.1 GCA_903885865.1 uncultured Mucilaginibacter sp. | reverse complement strand
TCCCTCACCATCAACCTATCAGCGAAATCACGCAAGTATTGTTTGTTGTCTTCGGGCAGGTTAATTTTTTCAAGCGCGGCAAAAGCCTTATCGGCATAAATTTGCATAGTGGTTTCGGCATATTGTTTTACCTGTACGGCGCTATATATGGAGGTAATAGCCGTTACTTTTGCTTGCGGGTCAAATATTGCCGCGTTTATCCATTTGGTTAATTCGGCTGCTTGTTGTTGGTTAGCCAGCGCCAGTGCTTTAATAAGCAGGTAAGTTTTTTTGTTGGATATAATATCGCCGCCAACCTGTTTGCCAAATTTTTCGGGCGAGCCGTAAACATCCAGCAAATCATCCTGCAACTGGAAGGCCAGCCCCAAATTCTCACCAAATTCAGCTATCAATTCGGCATCTTTCACATCGGCTCCGCCTAATAAAGCACCAATTTTTAGGGCCCCGCCCAATACAACAGCGGTTTTAAGGTGTATCATTTCAATATACTCGTCAATCTTTACATCGTCGCGGGTTTCAAAATCCATATCAAGTTGCTGGCCTTCGCAAACGCCAACGGCGGTTGTATTAAAAATATCTAATATCGGGCGCAACAGTCGGTCCTCAACCTGCATCATTAATTTATAGCCCTGTATCAGCATCACATCGCCCGATAGTATGGCCGCGTTCTTGTCCCAAAGTTCATGTACGGTAGTTTTGCCACGACGCAGGGGGGCATTGTCCATAATATCGTCATGCATCAGGGTGAAGTTGTGAAATACCTCTATAGCCAGGGCAGGGGCAAGGGCTTTCTCCACATCGCCGCCAAACAGGTCGCAGGCCATTAAAAGCAGGGCGGGGCGCATACGTTTGCCACCCATTTGCAGGATATATTTTATAGGCTCGTATAATTCGGCCGGGTAGGCCGGGTAGTCCAGTTTAGTAACTGCTTCGTCAATTAATAACTGCAAGTCTTTAAGTTCTCTCATGGTTTTGGGTTGCAAGAACAAGTTAATTGTCCTGCACTAAAGAAAAATCGATCTGCTTTTTGGCCAGATCAACGTTTTTTACACGTATCTGCACCTCATCGCCCAACTGGTAAACCTTCTTTTTGCGCTGGCCGATGATGGCATAATTTTTCTCGTCTAAAGTATAAAAATCATCAGAGATATCACGCAGGCGTATCATGCCCTCGCATTTATTTTCAATAATTTCCACATACATACCCCATTCCGTTACGCCCGATATTATTCCGCTGTAAACGGTGCCTACCTGGTCTTTTAAATATTCGGCCTGTTTGTATTTTACCGAGGCGCGTTCGGCATCAGCTGCTTTTTTCTCCATTTGCGAGCAATACAGGCATAATTTTTCATAATGCTCAGCGCTTACAGACTGGCCGCCATTCAGATAATGTTGCAACAACCGGTGTACCATTACATCCGGGTAACGGCGAATAGGAGAGGTGAAATGGGTATAATGGTCAAACGCCAAACCATAATGACTGCTGGTTTTGGTAGTATAAATGGCCTTAGCCATTGAGCGTATAGCCAATTGTGTTAATACATTCTGCTCTTTCTTGCCTTCTACATCCTCCATTAAAAAATTAAGGGACTTAGCCGTTTCCTTGTCTGATTTGGTATTGATACGATAACCGAAACGTGCGGCAAACTGCGCGAAATTAGCCAATGACTCCGGTTTTGGTGAATCATGCGCGCGGTAAACGAAAGTGTATTTTTGCTTGCCTTTGCCTTTATTGTTTACAAAATCGGCTACTTTACGATTAGCCAGCAACATAAAATCTTCTATCAGCTTATGCGCGTCTTTGCGCTCTTTTATATAAACGCCTATTGGCTTGCCTTTTTCATCAAGTTTAAATTTTACCTCGGTAGTTTCAAAACTGATGGCGCCATTTTTAAATTTACGGTCGCGTAATATATAGGCCAATTCATTTAGCTTTAGTATTTCGTTGGTAAAATCTCCCTGTTTGGTTTCTATCACCTCCTGCACTTCCTCATATGTAAAACGACGGTTGGAGTGAATGACCGTTTTGCCAAACCATTCGTTTACGATATGTGCTTCTTCATCCAACTCAAATACAGCCGAAAAACAAAATTTATCCTCATTTGGCCGCAGCGAACATAAACCGTTTGATAACCGTTCGGGAAGCATAGGTATCACCCTGTCGACCAGGTAAACAGAAGTGCCCCGCTCAAATGCTTCCTTATCCAATGGAGAATCGGGTATGATATAGTGCGATACATCGGCGATATGCACGCCAACCTCGTAATTTCCATTCTCTAATGTTTTAAAAGACAGGGCATCATCAAAGTCTTTAGCATCAAAAGGGTCAATAGTAAAAGTGGTCACCTTCCTGAAATCGCGCCTTTTTGCAATTTCCTGCGGGGTTATAGTTGCCGGTATCGCTTCAGCGTCATGCTCTACTTCGGCAGGAAATGATAACGGGAAGCCATATTCGGCAAGGATGGCGTTCATTTCTGTATCATTCTCGCCCTGCGTACCCAAAATATGCTTGATTCGGCCTATAGGGTTCTTAGCCTGGGCCGGCCAGTCGGTAATTTCTGCTACCGCCTTTATGCCGTTCTTTGCCCCGTTAAGCCCGCTCATAGGGATAAAAATATCATGCATCATTTTACGGTCGTCAGGTATAAAAAAGGCAAAACGTTCTGATAGTTTAACTATACCCGTAAACTCCATTTTGGCGCGCTGCAATATTTCAATTACTTCGCCCTCTTTGCGTTTGCCCTTGCTTATAGCATACACATAAACCCTCACACGATCGCCGTTCAGGGCATTACGCAGTTTGCGGGGGGCTACAAAAATGTCACTCTCGTCTTCGTCATCCGTAACAATAAAGGCAGAGCCATCATTGGTGAGATCGACTTTGCCCTCAATAAATGTTTTTAATTCTAATAATTGGAATTTGCCGGGAGATACTTCTTTTAAAGTTTGTTTAAAGGCTTCTTCCTTTAAAATATCAAGAATAGTATATTTTGCTTCAGGATCGCGAATATTTAGTTTAGCCGAAACCTGCTTATAATTGAGCGGTGTATTGCCATTTTGTTCAAAAACGTCAAGCACCATTTGGGTAAGTACCTGGTTTATTGGGGAACTGTGTTTCTTTTTGTTAGACATAGAGTAGACAACTGTATTATGCGAAGATACGGGAATAAGTTTTAAGTTGGCAGTTTTGAGTTTGCAGTTAAAACTTATGACCGGGAATTGATGCAATAAGTTTTTTAGAATACTCGTTTTTCGGATGATGATAAATTTCATCAGGGTCTCCCATTTCAACAATTTCACCTTTGTTCATCACCAGCATACGGTCTGATATATGTTTAATTACAGCCATATCATGCGATATAAAAATATAGGTGAGGTTAAATTCCTCTTGCAGTTCGCGTATCAGGTTTAATACTTGGGCTTGCACAGAAACATCCAGCGCGGATACGGATTCGTCGCAGATAATAAACTTGGGCTGCAGGGCCAGCGCGCGGGCAATTACTATCCGTTGCCTTTGTCCGCCCGAAAACTCATGCGGGTAACGGTTAAAATGCTCGGGCAGCAGGTTTACGCGCTCAAGCAGTTCCATCACTTTTTGTTTGCGTTGGGTGTCGTCATTATAAAACTGATGCACCTGCAAGGGTTCCATAATTGATTCGCCAATGGTTAGGCGCGGGTTGAGCGAGGAATAGGGGTCCTGGAAAATCATTTGTATATCGCGGCGGATATGGCGCATGGCATTTTTATTTAAACCGCGCACATCAATATCCTCGAAAGTTATACTGCCTGATGTAGGCTCTATCAGCCTTAAAATACTCCGGCCCAAAGTTGTTTTACCGCAGCCCGATTCGCCAACCAAACCCAATGTCTCACCCGGATAAACATCAAAACTTACTTTGTTGACCGCTTTAATCACGTTTTTTGACTGGCCGAAAATCCCGGAGCTTACCTGGAACCAGGTGCTTAACTCCTTCACGGTTAAAAGCGGTTGCTGGCTGTATAATTTCTTTTTGCGGGCTGCTATTTCGTTGTGCGGATATTTATACAACTCCCTTATTTGTTCAATGGTTGTAACATTATCCATAAAATCAGCAATAACAGGCAGCTTTTTAAGATGATAACTAACCGATGGGCGGCAGGCCAGCAATCCCTTGGTATAGGGGTGTACGGGATGCTTAAATAACGTTTTTACCGGCGCTTCTTCAACTATTTCACCTTTGTACATTACTAAAACACGATCGGCTATTTCGTTAACTACGCCCAGGTCATGCGATATAAATATCAGGCCCATACTACGTTCGACTTTTAGTTTTCGTAATAACTCAATAATTGTTTTCTGTACCGTAACATCAAGCGCGGTGGTGGGCTCGTCGGCTATTAATATTTCGGGGTTGCATGATAGCGCCATCGCAATAAGCACCCGCTGCTTTTGTCCGCCGGATAGTTGATGTGGGTAATTTTCAAAGACAGCACTGGGATTGGGTAATTGTACTTCCTCGAATAGTTGTATAGCCTTTGCCTTCGCCTCAGCTTTGTTTGAACCTAAATGCAGTTGTACAGCCTCTGTAACCTGGAAACCGCAGGTTAATACAGGGTTAAGCGAGGTCATCGGTTCCTGGAATATCATGGCCATGCGATTACCGCGTATGGAGCGCATTTCATTTTCAGGCAATTCAAACAGGCTTATTTCATCCAGTAAAACCTGGCCGCTGACTATGGAACTACGATCATCCAGCAAACGCATTAAGGCAAGCGCGGTAACCGATTTACCCGAGCCCGATTCGCCCACTAAACCTATGGTTTCGCCCTTGGCCAATTGGAACGATACGTCCTTAACCGCATCAAACAACCCATTTGGTGTTTTAAATTGGGTAGCGAGGCCATTTACACTTAACATAATTTATTCAACTATGGTAATATGGTCTTCTTCTATCAGTTCTTCGCCGCGGTATCGCCTTAACAACTGGGCGGTGGCAACAACATCTTTTTGGCAATAGGTGCAAATTCGTTCAAGCTGGTTCTCTTTCCAGTAAACCGAGCCAACCATACTGCCGTCAATATCGTCTTTTGGGGTAGGTATATTAAAAATGGAGGTGAGCAGGTTTAAAGAAGTATAGCTTTTATAATCGCCAAACTTCCACAGCTCCATCGTGTCCAGGTGGTTCACTTCCCATGGTTTTTTGCCCGATATTTCTAATTGCTGGGGCAGTTTTAATCCGTTAACCAACATACGGCGGCAGATGTACGGGAAATCAAATTCCTTACCATTATGCGCGCATAGCACCAAACTTGCAGGCTGGCCGGAAAGCATATCGGCAAACCGCTCCAGCAATTCCTTTTCATCATCCCCGGCGAATGATTTTACGCGCATACCAGGATGATTTTTCCCGCCGGTAAATACCCCTGCCGAAATGCAAATTATCTTTCCAAACTCGGCCCATATACCGGCGCGTTCATAAAATGCTTCGGCGGTTTCTTCCTTGCGCTGGCTTTGGGTTTTCAGGTCCCATAGTTTTTTAAAGTTATCGGGCAATTCATCGTGTGTGCTGTATTGCGGCACGGTTTCAATATCAATTACCAATAAGTTATTCAGATCATACTGTTCAAGCATTCGGATAGCGTTTTATTAATACTGCCAATATAATGATTGTTTGCCGATGAGAAAACTCAATTTTAACCTTTCCCCTCTAATAACTAACTTAGTAAAATGAATATGAAAAAACATCTGTCAATAATTCTGTTAGCCATTTTTACTGTATCATGTCAATCGCCCGCTAAAAAAACGGTTCCCGTTGTTGGTTTTGTTGATGCTTTTGAAGATGCCACTATAGCACAGGCACGGACCGGCTTTACTGATGCCCTCAAAAAAAATGGCTTTAGCGAAGATAATCAAACCGTGAAAATTGAATACCGGAATGCGCAGGGAAGTATACCGACGTTAACCCAGATCGTTAATTATTTTGTTTCTGAAAAGGTTGATCTTCTGGCAACCTGCACCACGTTGTCATCACTAACCGCTGTACAGCGCACCAAATCTGTCCCTATTTTTGAGATGGTTTCGCCAACGCCCGAATTGATGAAAGTATTAGATGCTAACGGTAAAACGCCTTCCAATTTATTCGGTACGGTTGAGGACCTTAAATATATTGATACTTCATTCTCTATTATCCCGAAACTGTTAAAACCAAAAGGGGCAAAGCTGGTTATCGGCATGATCTATAACCAGGCCGAACCACAATCTGCTGACGCGATGGAACGTATTAAGGGTTTGGCAGATAAATTAAACATCACCTTAATAGCATTGCCGCTAAATTCGTCAGCCGATGCGCAGTTGGTAACGCAATCTTTATTAGGTAAAAATATTGATGCTTTTTTTGCCAACCCAGATAATACCGTATTTGCCTCGTTTGAAACGATCCTGAAAAACTGCAACCAGGCCAATGTACCCATATTTACCAGCGAAGCGGGCCTGGTTCAGCGAGGGGCCGTGGCGGCATTCGGCGCTGATATTTACCAATGGGGGTACCAGGCAGGCGAACAGGCCGAGCAATATTTAAAAACGCATAAAGCCGATGGGCTGAAACCAGAGATGGTGAAGATCAGGAAACGGGTTTATAACACGGCAGCGGCCAAAAAGTATAGCATTAGTATTCCCTCAAACTTCGAAGCTGTAAAATAATGGATTTTTACCTCACCGTCTTAGTGCAAGGGCTTTGCTATTCATGTATAGCGCTGGGGATATACATATCCATGAAAATATTCAACATCCCCGATATTACCACAGATGGAAGTTATGCATTGGGTGGGGTAGTTACAGCTATTTTACTAACGCGGCATTTATCCGGCTATATTGTATTACCGGCAGTTATTGTTGCAGGCGCAATTGCGGGTGCAATTACGGGGATTATTCATACTAAACTAAAAATGAACCCATTACTGGCCGGAATACTGGTTATGTATGCTCTTTACTCTGTTAATTTAGAGTTAATGGGGCGGTCCAATCTGCCATTAATCGGCACATCATCCTTATTTAATTCAATACAAATTGTTAATAATCCCAACCAAAATACTTTTATCATACTGGCGTTATTTGTATTAGTAATTACCTTGATTATAGGATATTTACTGAAAACCGATTTTGGTATTGCCATGCGTGCTACAGGTAGCAGCGAATCAATGATCAGGGCGTTGGGTGTAAATACCGATCGCATGAAGATAATTGGACTGGCAATAGCCAACGCACTTACCGCAATGAGTGGTTACCTGTTCACCCAGTTCCAAGGTTTCGCCGATATAAATATGGGTATTGGGATGGTGATAATTGGCCTCGGCTCGGTAATAATTGCCGAAACGATAATAAACTGGTTGAACATAACATCGTTAGGAATAAGCCTTGTTTTAGTATTAACAGGCGCGATAATATTTCAACTTGTTTTGGCATTAACATTAAATATCGGGGTTGATGCCAATTTACTCAAACTTGTTACTGCGATTTTTGTATTATTGATCGTAAGTTTGCCCCGTTTAAAGAGTCTTAAAAGTTAGTAAATTCACATTATTATGAAAGTATTGCATAAAAATTGCCCTGTAGTATTAATTGCCTTATTTGTATTTACAGCCTGCATTTTCTCGGGTATATACGCGCGGGCAGCACCGCAATATTATTACCAGATAAAGGTATATCACTTTAAAACCAAAGCGCAGGAAGATAGGTTAGATAGCTATTTCCAAAATGCCTACCTGCCCGCATTACATAAGGCAGGTGTTAAAGATGTAGGCGTTTTTAAAGTGATAAAACAAGATAGCCTTGACCGCAAAATTTATGTTTTTATACCTTACCGTACATGGGATGCGCTGGAAAACACTGATCAAAAGATATTAAAAGATCAGCAATATTTAGATGCCGGTAAAGATTATATAGATGCTGCTTATAATAACTCGCCTTATACCCGTATAGAAACAATTATAACCCGCGCGTTTGTTAATGCACCTGAACCAAACGTACCGAACCTAACAGGAAAAAAGGCCGACAGGGTATATGAGTTACGCAGTTATGAAGGTGCTACCGAAAAATTTCATGCCAGTAAAGTTAAAATGTTTAATGTGGGTGATGAAATGGCCATATTTAAAAAGTATAATATGAATGGTGTATTTTATTCTGAAGTGATTGCCGGCAGCCGCATGCCCAATTTGATGTACATGACTGCCTATAACAACAAACAAGATAATATCGACAAGTGGAAGCAATTTGGTAGCGACCCGAACTTTGTTGCATTGGGAAAAATGCCCGAATACCAGCATAATGTATCACATAACGAACAGGTTTTTTTATACCCAACAGACTATTCTGATTATTAATTATTGAAAAAACCTGATTTCGACGCGATAGTTGTAGGCTCGGGGCCAAATGGATTGGCCGCCGCTATTTTATTGCAGCAAAACGGGTTGTCAGTATTGTTAATTGAGGGTAAGGATGAAATAGGCGGGGGGATGCGCTCGGCCGAACTGACCTTACCGGGTTATACGCATGATATTTGCTCTGCAGTGCATCCAATGGCTGCGGCTTCGCCATTTTTTAAGAAATTGCCTTTAGAACAACACGGGCTTGAATATATTTACCCGGACATTGATGCCGCGCATCCTTTTGATAATGGTACGGCCGCGGTGCTAAAAAGATCGGTCAGCCAAACTGCCCAACTTTTGGGTGAAGATGAACAAGCCTATATTAACCTATTACAACCTTTGGTTAGCGATTGGCCGGTTATTTTGCCGGATCTATTATCACCGCTATTATGTTTACCAGATCATCCTTTTGCTATGGCGCGGTTTGGTTTGAAAGCGCTAACATCAGCCACCTACCTCTCCGAACGTTTTAAAACCGCAGAAGCAAAAGCATTATTTGCAGGGATGGCGGCACATGCGATGCAGCCTTTGTCAATCCTAACTACTTCGGCCGTCGCCCTGGTTTTGATGGCATCCGGCCATACGCAGGGATGGCCCATACCTAAAGGTGGGTCGAATACCATAGCTAAAGCGCTGGTATCCTACTTCACATCCATAGGGGGGCGGATTGAAACAGGTTTATATATCAGGTCGTTAGATCAACTGCCATCGGCAAGGGCTGTTTTATTTGATGTTACACCCAAACAGCTTTTGGAAATAGCCGGGCATAAATTCTCGTCGATTTATAAATGGCAATTAGCGCGATACCGCTATGGCATGGGTGTTTTTAAGATAGACTGGGCGCTGGATGGCCCTATACCTTTTACTGCTGACGATTGCAGGCGCGCGGGCACTATCCATATCGGTAATAGTATAGAAGAAATTTCTAACAGCGAACAGCAAATCTGGCAAGGCAGGAACCCCGACCAACCATTTGTGCTGTTGGCGCAACCAAGTGTTTTTGATCTCTCGCGCGCTCCGCAGGACAAACATACCGCCTGGGCCTATTGCCACGTTCCCAATGGTTCAACTGTTGACAGGACAGAAGCTATTGAAAAACAAATTGAGCGTTTTGCCCCGGGTTTCAGGGAAACTATACTGGCAAGGCATACTTTTAATACATCAGAATTGGAAGAATACAACCCCAATTATATCGGCGGCGATATTAACGGCGGAGTGTTCGATATTAAACAACTGTTTATGCGGCCTGTATTAAGATGTACGCCCTACACTACATCAGCAAAAGGGATTTATATCTGTTCGTCATCTACACCGCCCGGTGGCGGGGTACATGGTATGTGCGGTTATCATGCCGCTAAGAAGGCTTTGAGGGATGTGTTTAAGAATGATATAGATTTATTGGGGTAAAATAGGTTCCTGACGATTATCCCAAAAGAATAAAAGATGAACAGATGTATCAGTTATCCTGTAAAATATTGAACATTGTTTGTTTATAAAACCAATCCGGACATTTTCGTCAATAGTTGATGCTTTGAACATAAATGGCTGGGTAGCAATAAGTGAAATAGTTTTTTCAGCCTTTACGCAAATTTATTTGCGGAACGTTCCCCAAACTTGTTGTAAATAAAATTATATACAGATGTTAATGTTTCTTCCGAACGTGGTGTATAGAAAATTGTTAAGCTCATGCCAGATTAAGCATATTCTTAATTCCTCTATAGGGTGTTAGTTGATTATCTTCTGCCTGTTTTAAAGATTCTTTAACTCCTGATATAACATGATCGGGGTATATCTCGCTTTTTTGTTCAAAAGTTACTTTCATGGCTTTCATAACAGCTTTTAATGCAGTTAGCTGTTCTTTGCTTTCCGGGTAAACAATTAATGCGTCCATACACAAATATACCTATTTGTTTTAAAAGACTCACGAAATTTGAAAAATTTCGTGAGTCTGAAAGCTATAAATTGTTTATTATTTCAACATTAAACTACAGCGACCACACTGCCTGCATCATGGCACGGGTGTAAGCCACGTTCCACGACTGGCCCGAATAGCCGCTGCCGCCGGGGTATCCTTTGCCTGTTACGTATCCGGGTTTATCTTTGTCGTAGGTAAAGAAGCGCGGGTGTTCCGGGTTGATGCCATGTGAGTACCCGCTATGCAATATCTCGCGCATCATAGCAAACATATTAATAATACCTGTATCAAAGAAAACCTCCTCGTACTTCATATGCGGTTCCTGTACGGTAACATTGCGGTAGTGTATTTGGTTTACACAATCACGCGCCCTTAAGTATCTGAATACCTCTATAGGGTCATAACCCATCTCGCGCGAAACGCCGCAGTCGAAAGTCATACCGTTGGACGGGCTTTTAACGATGTTGACCAGCCGTTTCCAGTCATCAAAGGTGGCAATGATTTGTGCCGAGCCGTGACTGACAGGCACACCAGGATCATTAGGGTGCAGAGCCATACGCACACCGGCTTTCTCGGCAACAGGAATTATTGCTTTAAGGAAGTAGGTAAGATTTGCCCAAAGCTCTTCAGCGGTATGGGTACCTATCGCCGGTTTTGTCGGTGCATCTTTTCCCCTGTCGTAATCGAAGGCTGTAATTCCCGAACCACCGCGGCCCTTCTTTTCGTAGTAACCCTCCATGAACCGGTCCGCATAAAAGTTATATTCAATAACCGGTAATCCTGCTTCGCCAGCAGCAATAATCGATTTTTTTATGTTTTCTATTTCTTCATCACGCCCCGGCCTTCCGTATATTGTGTTGGGGTGTCCGCTTATCATCATATTAACAACAGTTAGTTCCTGGGCCTTAAAGCGGTCCATAATAGTACGAAGGCCTTCGGTTGTCCAGGGTATTTTCGGGCCACCCATTAAGACACAATCAGCACCCATCTGTTTGATCTGCTGCATCTCGGTCTCATCAGCATTGATAGAACTGCCAATTGATATGTGTGCGGTGTTTGGCCCCTCGGTAACGGGCCATTTAACTACCTTTTCGTGGTGAGCCGGTTTATGGGCTGGCTTACCTTTTTCATCCTTTTTTACAGTTTGTGAAAAGGCGTTTAATCCTGTAACCGACAAGGCGGCCAGGGCAGTACTTTTCTTAATAAAATTTCGGCGGTTATCATTCATGACTATATAATTATGTATTGGTTTAAAAATTATCGGTTATAAAAAAATTGACTTAAGATCCTATTAAAAATAAAATAGCCAAAGGAGTGGTAAACACTCTTTTAAGTACAATCCTATAAAAAACGGGTTACAATTGGTTATAAATCAAATGCTAATATATAAAAATATTGAGTTTAAAATTTATCGTGCATATAATAAAAATTATTACTTTGTAAATCATTATGCGGTCAGTACACGTAAATATGGGTAAGGGTAGGCTGGAGGCTTTCAGCGATGGGGTTATAGCCATTATTATCACTATTATGGTGTTAGAGCTGAAGGTGCCCGAAGGGCACAAGTTGAAGGATCTGGCGGTGGTATGGCCTGTTTTTGTAAACTATATTATGAGCTTTATTTATATTGGCATTTACTGGAACAACCACCATCACATGTTCCACGCCGTACGCTCTATAAACGGAGCAGTGCTATGGGCCAACCTTCATTTGCTGTTTTGGCTATCGATGGTGCCTTTTGTTAGCAGCTGGATGGGGAAATATCCTTTTGATGAACTACCAATGGCTTTATATGGTTTTGTATTGTTAATGAATGCGATAGCTTACACCCTGTTGGTTATAGTACTCATCAGGCACGAAGGGAAGAACTCAGCTCTCGCAACCGCGCTCGGCAAAGACTGGAAAGGAAAAGTATCACTGCTATTTTATTGCATAGCCATAGCATTTGCATGGATAAACACATATGTGAGTTTTGGTTTATATGTACTGGTTGCCTGTATTTGGTTTATCCCTGACAGACGGATAGAAAGAAAACTGGCAGATGAACAGGCAAAATAGCCTTTCTTTAAACTACAATTCCCTTTAATTCCGGTCTGCTTTCCTTAAACCCGGGGCTTTTAACCGACATACTGGTTACAAATTTGATAGTAACGGTATTGCTATCGAACACACAGGTAATGGTATCGCTATGAGGCGTTTCAAAATATTGTAAGGTCATCACATAAGTTTTATCATCGGCCCATACACCTGCCGCGGCAACTTTTGTTCGAAAGGTTGCTTTATTGTTCGATAAAACCAAATTGGCAGGCGAGTTGGGCATCACGGTTTCGCCTTTTACCCATTGGCCTGTTCCGCATATTACTTTATGCTCGTAAGCGCCTTCTTTTAATATAAAAGTGCAACTATTTTTATTGAAGGCGAATGATGCCTCACTAATATTGATAGCATTATTTACCAGCTTATATGTTTTGCCCGATATGGCCGCCTGTGTATTTTGCCCTAACCCGGTTTGTTTCGGCAGCAAAGTAAGCGACGCTAGTTTTTTCTTTAATGCGGATTGATTAATCGGATCAGCAGGCAGGACAGATGGCTTTATCCCCGGCAACAAATTATCCCACACAGCGTCTAAAATTGATTGCATATTGGCTGTTTCGGCAGTAATGGCTATTACCGTATTCAAATCGCGCGATACCAGGCAGTATTGCCCCATGGCGCCATCGCCACGAAAAAAATTATGCTGACAGCACCAAAAATTGTATCCATACCCCTGGTGCCAGTCCGGACTTTTATCTGTTCCCCTAAGTAAAGCGTTTGATACTTTATAAGTGGTAGCTTTATTTACCCAGTCGGCACTTAAAACCCGTTTACCATTCCAAATTCCGTTTTGAAGGTAAAGTAATCCTAGTTTGGCAATATCTTCCGTTTTTATACGGATGCCGTACGCACCGGTATTGATCCCTTGTGGGCTAACTTCCCAATCTGCTCCTTTAATTTCAAGGGGCTTGAACAGCCGTGGGGTTAAATAATCGAGCACGGTTTTACCCGTAAGTTTGGTTATTATAGCCGACTGCATATAGGTAGCGCCTGAATTATACATGAAAAAAGTCCCCGGTTCATGCTGGACAGGCAGAGAGAGAAATGTTTTTGTCCATGGCTGATTCCCTCCCCGCATTGTACGGGATGTATCTCTGTCATGCCCGGTGGTCATGGTTAACAGGTGCTTTACCTGCATTTGCTGTAAGTAAGGGCTAATAGTCGCAGGCAGTTCATTCGGAAAAAACGAAGTTACTTTATCTTCTACGGTAAGCAATCCTTCGCTAACGGCGAAGCCAATAGCGGTTGAGGTAAAACTTTTGCTTAAAGAGAACATCATCTGTCGCAATTCGGGCTTATATGGGTCCCACCAACCCTGGGCAACTATTTTTCCGTTGCGTAATACCATCAGGCTATGCAGGCCCAGGTCGCTTTTTTCGGCGGCATTTATAAACTGCAAAATGGACGATGAGGTTATACCCTCAGTTTCCGGCAAACCGTGCGGAAATGTGTGGGTTGTTGGCGCAGCAAATACCGACTGACTAACCAGTCTATTAAGACTTAAGCCTGCAACTCCAATGGCTGTGTTCTTTATAAATGTACGGCGTGGAAATGGCATGGTTTATTAAGATTAGTGATTATATTATATTGTAATTAATCGGTTTTCAAATTATGCCATTGTATGGCATAGTAATAGCATTGTTGGTTACCTATGTTTTTGGGGCGGTGCAATATACCCGATGAAAGGTATATGCAATCGCCGGCGCCGGCCATAAACTCATCGTTCCCGATATGTTCCTGTACACCTCCGTTCAGCATCAATATTAATTCTTCAACACGATGCGTATGGGGGTCATGGCTTGCATAACCGGAGTTTAAGGCGGTTGCGTGTACATCAAACCGGCCAAACATTGAGGTTGGGCGGTCAAAAACTGCCCTTGTTTCGCCTTTCGGAGATACGTTCACTTTAAGCGAATTCCAATCTTTTACAAATGAGGGGCCGGCGTCATGCCCGCGTTTAACATCCACAGGGTTTATTGACTTATAGTTTATAACATACCAGGTAGCCGGATCGCCGGATGTGTTTTGAAAGCTGATGTTATCACCAGCCAACACTAATGCAAGGCTGCCAAAACCAACGGTTTTTGCTGAATCATTAAGCGTTAATTTAACGGTACCACTCTTTACAATAATTAACCGTTCAAATTTACTGTCGGAAAGGGGTGGGGTATAGGCTTTTCCCGCAGGAAGTGTGAGGGTATAAATTTCGAATGCTTTTAGGTCGAGGGTTTTCCCCGCCAATACCTGCTTTTTTTCAAGAACGCCAATTTTTTGAACTTTGCTGTTGCTCCAGTTATAAACCCCTGCAGGTAAAGCATTTGTTTGCGCTATTGCAAATAACGACTGGGCAAGCATAATGAAAATGCCAAAAATAATTTTCATAACCGGGCGGGTAATTGGTTTATAAAGTTAAAAATACTGCAAAAATTATTGCTTAAAGGAAACAAAAAAATTGGTGCCTTTTCCCAGTTCGCTTTCTACCCAAATTTTCCCTTCGTTACGTTCCACAAATTCCTTGCAAAGCATTAAGCCGATACTGTTGCCTTTTTCACTGTCGGTACCTTGCATGCTTTCATTGCCCGGTTCAAATATTTTGTCTTGCAAAGATTTTGCTATCCCGACCCCGTTATCTTTTATAACTAATGTAGTAAAGCCATCAGGATGGCCGATATCAGCCTCAATTTCTACTACGCCACCTGTGTGCGTATATTTTACCGCATTAGCCACTAAATTTCTTACAACAAATTCAATATGAGAGGGATCTGCAAAAATAAAAATTTCACCAGGCGTTTTATCACTTAACTGAATATTCTTATTTTCAGCTGTTTCCTTAAGTAAATGCAGGGTTTGTGTAATTATATATTTGGTGTTAAATTGGGTTTTATTATACGTCATACCTTTTAATTGGCTTTGGCCCCATATCAGTAATTTATCCATTACATCTAAGGTAGATATGCTGTGTTCTTTTAATCGGGGTATATAAGAGCGGACCTCGCTTATATCTCCTTCATATTCTAAAACCTCCAGTAAATTAACAATAGTAGCAACAGGGGAACGCAAATCATGGCTGATTATCGAAAACAACTTATCTTTAAAATTATTCAAAGTCGTTAATTCTTTCTGCTGCAGCAACAGTTGCTTATTAAGGTTTTTGGTTTTATTATAGAACAGCATGACTATCAACAGCACTATTATAGCACTAATAGCAACTGCGAGAACGATCAATGTTTGATATTTGTTTTTTTGATTGATCAGATTAAGCTGCTGTACTTTTATTTTTGAATTAGCAAGTTCGTTATTTGCTAACAGTCCTGCTATATCATTGGCCGTCTTGAGTGTAAACAGGCTATCCTTTAAGCTATTGCTGACCTCTAACGTGTACTCGGCTCTCTTAAAATCACCTTGTTGTTTATAAACGTCTACCATGCCCTGGTAAACATCCAGCCGTACATGGTGCTGATGTATTGCCTGCGTAATAGCCAACGCCTGTTTTAATAAAATTAAACTGGAATCGGGTTTTGTCCTGGTTTTTAATGATGCCAGGTTAACTAAGGTCGTTGCTTCTGCTTCTGGTAAATTAAGTTTCCTGGCTATTGTTAATGATTGGTATTGGTAATCAAAAGCTTTTTGGGTGTTTCCTAATTGTTGATAAGCGTTTCCGGCGTTGCCCAACAACATAGCGGTAAGTTCCGGTTCGTTATTATTTACTTTTTTAAGCGCGTCGAGGAAATAATTTAGTGCCGGTTGCATTTGGTTTTTCTTGCCATATATAATACCAACGTTATTTAAAATAGTTGATTCGGTATTGGACGGGGGAAGCTGTTCGTTTAATTTGAGCGCTTTTTTATAATATTCCAGTGCTTTATCCAGGTTATTTATCTGCTCATTTAGCACCCCTAATTTAAGATACGATTGTACAAGGCCGTGCTTATCATTATTAGCCTGGTTTATTTGTAAAGAAGCTATAAAATGCTGCGCAGCCTCTTTATATGCTCCCATTTTTGCCAGGCAAATTCCAAGTGAATTATTGGCTGCAACCAAACCGGGCCTATATTTTATTTGTTCAAAAATAGACAAGGATGCTGTTAAATTGCTTTTAGCAGCATCTATTTTACCAAGTGATATATCAATGGCGCCTATTTGTCCCCGCATTATTCCAATACCTAAAGGATATTTTAGCTGATTAGATAATGCAAAACCCTGTTGTGCGTAATACATAGCCGAATCAGGGTTTTCATTTCGGTAACTGGTAACAATTGCTTTATAAATAGATATGCGGCTGGTATCAGCAGGCGAATGTTTTAAACGTGCTAATAATGAAGCTATTAATGGCAGTTGCGCATAAAGTGGCGAAAAGGTTATAGTTAACCCGATAATGCACAAAGCATATTTAATAAAATTGTTTTTGGTAGGCATGTAAAGTCAGGAAATAGCTGCTATAAAATTGAGGGAATATAGAAAATTATTTGCTGATAACTAAAAATCATTTAGTAAATAATAATTAAACCTGAAATGCGGATAATAAAAAGAAATATCCTTCAAAAAATAAAACACAAAGTTTATATATTTGTGCCATTATAGTATTGAATAGCTGAACATGAAAAAAACATTAGGACTTATTATCACTGCGATTGGAATATTAGTAATAGCGGGTGGTTTTACTTTAACACCACCCCATGCTCTTAACCCTGCTGACTCTGAAAACGGCATACACGCGTCGGCGATGTTAGTGTTTGGTGGATTTATTACTTTCGGCATCGGTATCGTGCTTTATATCTCAAGCCTGCCATACGCCGGGGAAAAGAAGTAATTGCAGACGATTTTTTAAACCTAAGTTTGGTATAATAATTTATAACAAAGCCCGGTTTGTGTTTAGCAAACCGGGCTTTGCTGTTTAAAAAATTACCCGCTTAAATTTTTGGCGTATTCGGTTTAAAAGGCTTATCGAACGAGTTTGCCCCTTTTACCCCAACCTTGCGGCGATATACTTTGTCTTTTACAGAAATATACAGCATATCAAAATTGGGGCCACCAAAACATAAATTTGATGGGCTGCCGTTTGGCGTAGGCATTATACTGATCACCCGGCCAATCTCGTCAAAAATTTGAAGGCCGAGGCGGGTAGCTACATATATGCGGTTATTGGCATCGCATTTTGCGCCGTCGGCCCATGCATTGTCGGCGTTATCAGGAACATGCAGCCAGCCAAAATGCTCTTTGGCAGTCAACGTTCCATCCGGGTTAACCAGGAAGGCATAAATCCAGTGTGTAGCAGATTCCGTTACATATAATTCAGTTTGATCGGGGCTTAGCGTGAGGCCATTGGCATATTTTATACCTTCATCAACCACTGTTTTTTCGCCATTTGGTTTTATCAGGTATATTTTGCTTGGCTTGTCGGTACCGTTCGGTTCGGTTACATAAATATTACCATTGTTGGCAACGGTAAGGTCGTTGCCTTTTATATTATCGGCTACAACTTTTTCCTTGTTATTTATATCATAGCTTAAAACCTGGTTAGTGCCGGTAGCTACGGTATACCGATTTCCATCAGGGCCAAAGGCAGTACCGCTTGCTTTTTTAGCATTTAGGTTAAGCGTGGTCAGCTTTCCGTTTACATCAATTTTATAGGTCTTTGAATTCGGTATGTCCTGAAAAAATACTTCACCGGCAGCATTTACCGCTGTTCCTTCGGCAAAGCCATACCCTTCGCCCACCAGTTCCCAGCCTTCGCCGGGGAGTACAATGGTATTTGTAAATGCATTTTTAGATACACCGGCCTTTACTGGTTTCGGATAGTCTTTCCATAAAAAGCGCATAGCTTGCGGGTAGGTAGCTGCAGCTTGTACGCCATCATGGCCGCCCTCGCCCCATACGTGATCAATTTCATAACCGGCAAACTGGAAAGCACGTTCCATCATTTGTGCAGTTATCCACCAGTCGCCAACATAGTTGTTCAGATCGTTGGTTCCGTCCTGCATAAATACCCTAAGCGCCTTTGGCTCATATTTTCTGATCAAAGTAGGGAACCGCTCCGCTCCGCGGAACCCCACATAAGTACCTATTGAGCTATAAACTCTAGAAAACTTATCCGGGCGTTCCCACGCTGCGTTAAACGCGGCTATAGCGCCGCTGCTGGAACCGCCTATAGCACGGTCGTTCGCATTTTCTGATAGAAGAATGGGCCTGCCATCGGCTGTTTTTTGGCTTTCAACAAACGGTAACAATTCATTCAATAAAAACTTAACGTAGGTATCGCCAATGCTGTCATATTCATAGCTGCGGTTATTACGGTTGATGGAGGTCAGCTTGTCGGGTGCAGTAACCTGTCCCGGCGAAACGAAAACCGCAATGGTTACAGGCATTTCCTTGCTGTTTATCAAATTATCAAAAACAACTGGGGCCTTAAACTGAACGCCATCTTGGTTCACATATAAACAAGCCGGCTTTTTGCCATCGTACTGCGCAGGTACATATATAGTAACATTGCGTGTTGTACCCGGGTATATTTTCGAGTCGTTAAATTTTAGCTGGATCAATTCTCCCTTCGGTACGCCGGTATGTACAACAGAAGCGGAATCAACCGGGTAGTGTTGGGCCGGAACCTGGGCAAACGCAATA
>CAISKH010000552.1 GCA_903885865.1 uncultured Mucilaginibacter sp. | reverse complement strand
TGCTCTTCAACCCATGCTAAGAAAATTAAAGATGAGGCGAAGCCGTTGAAGCTAATTGTTTTAATCTGCAGCTGGCTGGTATTCTTCCCCAACGCGCCTTACCTTATAACAGAATTTCTGCATTTAAGGAAACATGATAATTTCCCTTTTTGGTATGACGTTTTTTTGCTTTTCACATTTGCTTTTAACGGTTTTATGCTGGGCATTATATCGTCGTTGCTGGTGTTTAATAAAATGAAAGAGCAGCTTGGAGTTTGGAAAGCAAAAACCTTTATGCTGTTAACCATGCTTATATCGGGCTATGGCATTTATGTGGGTCGGTTTTTACGCTACAATAGCTGGGATGTACTTACAGACCCCTGGCAAATTATGGCCGGCACTTTAAGCAGAATCCTTCATCCGCTGCTATATCCCCGCACTTATGGAGTGACCCTCATGGCCGGTATCCTTCTGTTGCTCACGTTTTTCATTTTCGAATCTCTTTTCCAGGCTGAATAAGCCTACCTATTATTCTTTAACCCAAATCTTTTTTATGAAAAACAATAAGCTTTTTGTGGTTATGACCACTGTTATTTACAGCTATCTTTTTTACGCACAGTATGCCGGTATTAATTTTCTGCTGTTTAATATTTTACTGATAGCGCTGCTATTTTTTAAAGATAAAGGGCAGGCTTCAAAATCCTCATGGCTTTTGGCCGTTGCGGGCTCTCTGCTTTCGGCCTTCTTTGTTTTTTGGTGGGGCACCTGCCTTACTGTTGTGGCCAATATTTGCTCGTTGCTGGTGCTGGCAGGCCTCAGCTTTAAACCCCCGGGCATCTATACTGGTTGCGGCGTTTAATACTGCTATGTCTGTCATAGTTTCAATACCTAAATTTTTTACTGGTTCAGTAACAACACTTAAAACCGAAGAAGGGCAGCCAAGTAATTTTAGTAAATTTTTATTACTGATAGTGCCTTTGACAGTGACGTTCATTTTTGTTTTAGTATATCGCTCAGCCAACCCTATTTTTGAAAAATTTACCGACCAGGTAAATTTTGATTTTATCAGTTTCGATTGGTGTGTTTTTACGGCAATTGGCTTTTTTATAATGTATGGCTTTTTTAATCAGTATTTGTGGCATAAAATAAATGAGGCAGATTCAAATTCGGCGAACGACCTGGCTACCATAACGATGGAAGAACATTTGCTAAGCGCTATTGGCAAACACGTTGCTGTTTCAAATGAGGTTCTTTCCGGTATTATTCTTTTTGCCATGCTCAATATACTGCTGCTTTGTGTAAACGGGCTTGATGTGTTTTATATGTGGATTTTAAACAAGTTGCCACAGGGTGTTTCACTGGCGGCCTACCTGCACGATGGCGCTGATATTTTAATATTTTCCATACTTATGGCTATTGCGGTTATACTCTTCATATTCAGGGGGTATCTTAATTTTTTTGAAAGGAATAAAATACTGAAGGGTTTAGCTTATGCCTGGATTGCTCAAAACATCATACTGGTAATAACAACAGCTAACCGGAACTGGTGGATTATAGAATCCTCAGGTTTAACCCG
>CAISKH010000551.1 GCA_903885865.1 uncultured Mucilaginibacter sp. | reverse complement strand
TACATGTAGATTACTGGAACCACCTGGGTTGGAAAGACGCGTTCAGCAGTGTAGATTATACCAAGAGGCAGCAAATGTATTCGCAGCGCTTGCGGGTGGATGTATATACACCGCAGATCGTGGTTAACGGGAAAAAAGCATTTGTCGGTTCAGAAGAAAACATCCTGCGTAATGCTATTACTGCCGGACTTCAAAACCCCGAATCGGCCCAAATAACATTAAGCGGCCTCAAAGCAGGTAGTAATAAAGCAACAGTTCATTACCGCGCAGAAGGAAGCGGGAAAAATAGCAGGCTGATATTGGCTTTGGTACAAAAAACAGCCCAAACCAATGTAAAAGCCGGAGAAAATAAAGGCCGCAGCCTGTCGCATGTGCAAATTGTGCGCAAGCTGCAAAGTGTGCCGTTAAACAATGGTAACGTTGGTACGGAAAGTCTGGCATTGCCTGCCGGCTTTAACGCGCAAAACTGGGAGGTCATTGGTATATTGCAAAACACAGCCACAGGCGAAATTACAGGTGTGGCAAAAGAAAAATTTCAGGCAGCGGGTTAAACGCTCTGTTCAAATTATTAAATATTATTGCTAAATTCACTCATCACAATTGTTGGTGTAAATGAAACAGATCAAAGAAAAACATTCCTTAGCCATGCGGTGGTGCCATTGGGTAAACTTCCCTATACTTACCATTATGATTTGGAGCGGTATGCTCATTTATTGGGCAAATGATGTGTATTCCGTTACCTTGTTCGGACATACGTTTGTGCGCTTTTTCCCCGAGTGGTTTTATAATACCTTACATATACCACAGCGCCTCGCCGAAGGCATGGCTTTTCATTTCCTGTTGATGTGGTTCTTTACCCTAAATGGCGTATTATACATATTGTACACTATTTTTTCGGGCGAATGGAGGCAGCTGGTGCCCAACCGCCATTCATTTAAAGAGGCATGGCTGGTATTGCTTCATGATCTGCATATCCGCAAGACCGTACCCCCGCAAAATAAATATAAAGCCGCGCAGCGCATTGCGTATACTGCTATAATTATAAGGGGTATAGGATCGGTAATTACAGGGCTGTCTATCTATAAGCCGGTGCAATTTTATTACTTAACGTGGTTATGCGGCGGCTATCATTTTGCAAGGATATTACATTTTGCCCTTACCGTTGGCTATGTATTTTTTTTTGTGATCCATATTGTACAGGTTATCCTGGCGGGATGGCGTAATTTTAGTTCGGTTATTTCGGGGTTCGAAGTTATTGACGAACAACCCAAAACAATTATACAGGCAGATCATGAGGACGAAAAAAGTTAAACAACCGCTTACTATCGATCAAAAGATCAACAGGCGGAATTTTATTTCGTTTACCGCTTTCACCGTTTTAGCGGCGGGGGCCTATGGCGGATGGCGCTGGCTCTATAATTCGCCGAACGAAATAGCAGGTATTACCGCCGGCGCACGCAAGCCCCTACGTAGGGCGCTTAATAAAACCGAACTGGTTTTCAGAAAGTTTTTCAGCAATAATCATTTGGTTAAAACCTACCCGAAAGAAATGGCGGCAAAACGGGTGCGGGTAAACAGCGAGATAGGCATAGAAGCCAATAAAAAGTTCGACCTGTCTGCCTGGAAGCTCGAAGTAAAAAAGCAATCGGGAGAAACATTTAATATTACCCTGCAGGAACTGATGGCGCTGCCTAAAACCGAAATAGTATTTGACTTTAAATGCGTGGAGGGCTGGGACCAGATATCGTATTGGGCGGGCGTTAAATTCAGCGATTTTATAGATAATTTTAAATTGAACGATCAAACCCAACTGGGCTATGTAGGCATGGAAACACCCGACAAACGTTATTATGTGGGGCTTGATATGCCCAGCGCTATGCACCCGCAAACCCTGCTGGCCTATGAGGTTAACGATAAACTTTTGCCCTTAGAGCATGGTGCGCCTTTAAGGCTGATCATCCCGGTTAAGTACGGTATTAAAAACCTGAAGCGCATTGGCACCATAACCTTTAGCAACCAGCGCCCGCGCGATTATTGGGCCGAAGAGGGGTATGATTATTATTCGGGTTTGTAAATAAAAATTTTTAGTAAATTTGTATATGAGTGTACAATTTGTAACCAATTCTAAAGGTGAGAAGACCAGCGTACTCATTCCTTACAAAGAATGGGATGCCCTTAATAAAGAGCGCGAGGAACTGAAACATAAACTCCAGGAAGCAGAGTTATCACTTCGTTATAAACAAGCATTTAAGGATGCGAAATTATTCAAAGAAGGAAAACTTGAAACCTATCCTATAGCCGAATTATTGGATGAGTTATGATATTCGGTATAGCGATACTTTTAAACGTAGCGCAAAAACCCTTGCCAAAAAATATCCCTCACTAAAACATGACCTTGCTATCTTCGTAATAGAATTAGCTGAAAAGCCAGATATGGGAACACCCATAGGCAATAATATGTATAAAGTGAGAATGAGCATCAGCAGTAAGGGACGGGGAAAGTCTGGCGGTGCAAGGATTATTACCTGTGTGATATATAAACGTGAACAGATCCTTTTAGCAGAAATATACGACAAGAGCCAATATTCATCAGTCGATGAACAAAATATTTTAAGAAATCTCAAAGCTGAAGGCTTTGATTTATAATTTGTGGAACCGAACTAGAATCTTCCGGGCCTACAACTCCTTCCTCATCACATAATCAGTCAAAAGGAAAGGCCCAAAGGGAATATCCTCTTCGTAAGCAATGGTAAAGCCCATTTTTTCGTAAAAGTTTTTCGAGGGATTATGGCGCTGTACGTTTAGCTCCAGTATGTGTTTGCCTGTAGCTAAAACATTTTCAATAACCACGTTGAGCAATATTTTACCATAGCCTTTGCCCTGGGTTGCAGGCAGACAGTACAATTTATGCAGTTTATAAATATCAGGGTTTTCTTCGCGGGGCGAGTAGGCTGCAAATGCCACAGCCTGGTCATCTTCAATTAATAATAAATAGGTTTGGGTGCCCTGTTCAATTTGTTCCGTGATCTTTTTCGCCGAATAGATCTCGGCCAGCATATATATTATTTGTTCCTTTTTCAGCAGCGGCGAATAGGTGGGCCACCATATCTCATCGGCTAATTGCCGTATGGTTTCTACATCGTTTATAGTGGCTTGCCTGGTATAGAACATTGTTTAACACGTTATTGCTGTTGTTGCTGCTGCTGTTGCATCATCTCCATATAACGCTGGTAACTGTTTTTGGTCTGGGTAGTATGCGCCGCTGCCGGGCTAGCTGTAGCTCCGTGTTCAGTAACCGGCTTTTCTTCCCCGACTAAGGGGTTATCATCATCAACCGATACAGAAACTTCCAGTGTATGGCCCGAGGAGCCTTTGTATATACCCTTTACCGGTGAGCAATCCATAAAATTGCGGCCTACGGCCAGCCGCACATGGTTTTCATTAGCGATGATGTTATTGGT
>CAISKH010000550.1 GCA_903885865.1 uncultured Mucilaginibacter sp. | reverse complement strand
CGGTTGGGTTATTGGGGCTGCAAATAAATATCGCACGGGTTTTACTGGTAATGGCCTTTTCAAAATCACTGATAGGCGGCAGTGCGAAACCATTTTTTATATACGATAATATGGGCGTAACCACAATATCGCTCTGGCTGGCAAAGCCATTGTAATTGGCATAAAACGGTTCAGGAACTATCACTTCGTCGCCCGCGTCAAGGCAGGTCATAAAGGTAATGGATATTGCTTCCGAGCCGCCTACGGTAACAATAATATCTTCGGGCGTAATGTTATAACCTGCTTTATTATAATATTTAGTTAGCTGTTCGCGATAGGACAGCGTACCTTCTGACGGAGTATATGCCCAAACTTTAAAATCAATATTCTTAATGGCATTGATCATGCCTTCGGGTGTTTCAATATCGGGCTGGCCTATATTGAGGTGATATACCGTTTTTCCGTCGCGTTTGGCTTTGTCTGCAAAGGGTGTTAATTTACGTATAGGTGAAGCAGGCATTCGCTTCCCTTTATTAGATATATTTGGCATTTGGCAAAATTAATAAAAAGATGATATGATGTCGATAGAATTAGTATATTAAAAAAGTAGTTAAACAAAAAAGGCCCGAAATATTTCGGGCCTTTTATATATTTTATTTATTGACCCTTTATCGCTGTTTGATAGCGAAAGGGTTAAACCTTAATACGCTACCTTGTACCTGGCGCCGCTGCTTTTGCTATAACTTCGCCTGTAATGTTTAAATATTTTTGCGGAGTTTTAGCGTTCGAGGTAACAACGATCGCCTTAGAGAATGGTGCTACAGCTGCTGCGTTATAAGTAATTTTAATAATTCCTTTTTCGCCCTTTTTTACAGGGGTTTTGGTATAATCTGCAATGGTACAGCCGCATGTTGGCTTCACTTCGGTTAAAATAAGCGGTTCTACGCCAACATTGGTAAACTCAAAATTAGTGGTTACAGGTACGCCTTGTGGTATTTTACCAAAGTCGTGTGTTTCTGATACGAACTTAAATTCGGGTTTGGTATCAGTTTGTGCCGATGCGTTAAGCGCGAAGCCTGCAATTACGGCAAATAGTAAAATTATTTTTTTCATATTGCTCTATTTGAGTATTACAAAGATAAAAGGTTTAATGTAATAATACACATCACCCTAAAAAGATTTATTTAGAACCGGTTGTAGCAGAGGGCGTAGCAGGCGGCGGAGCAAGCACCTCACCCATTATAGTTATTATTTTTTGAGGTGTTTTAGCATTCGACGTAACAACTATTGATTTGGTAAAACCGCCAACAACCGCAGCGTTATAGGTAATTTTAATAGTGCCTTTTTGACCTTTTTTTACCGGGGTTTTTGTATAATCAGCAATCGTACAGCCGCAGGTGGGCCTTACCTCGGTCAAAATAAGCGGTTCTTCGCCAATATTGGTATATTCAAAATTGGTGGTTACCGGTTTGCCTTGCGGTATTTTGCCAAAGTCGTATTTTTCTGATACGAATTTAAATTCGGCCTTGTTATCAGTTTGTGCCGATGCGGTAACGGCCAAGCCTAAAACCACGGCAAATAGTAAAATTATTTTTTTCATATTGCTCTCTTTAATTAGCACAAATATAAAAGGTTTAATGTAAATTCAAAACTTCTGTATAAAATGAATGTTTTAAACCGGTACGCCTGCCAATTAAAAAAAGATTTATAATTTTACATTCTAAACAAAAATTTATGCCCCAAACTGCAAATCCCGGCACCGGAAAAACTGATGTTGGCGAGTTAAGTTTTGATGATTTTAAAAGTATTGTAATAAATGATTACCGCATCGCTTACGAAAGCAGGCAGGCAAGTTTAATTGGCCGCCGCGAAGTACTTACGGGCAAGGCTAAGTTTGGCATATTTGGCGACGGTAAAGAGGTTGCACAATTGGCTATGGCCAAGGTATTCCGCAAAGGCGACTGGCGCGCCGGTTATTACCGCGACCAAACTTTTATGTTTGCTACGGGCATGAGTAACCTGAAAGAATTTTTCGCGCAGCTATATGCCAATCCTGATGTGGAGAAAGATCCGGCATCGGCGGGAAGGCAAATGAATTGTCATTATGCAACCCGATTTTTAAACGCCGACGGTAGCTGGATGAACCAAACCGAAAGCATGAACTGCAGCGCCGATGTTTCAACAACCAGCGGCCATATGCCGCGTTTGCTGGGTTTGGCCTTTGCTTCAAAATTGTACCGGCAAAATAAAGAGCTTCGTGATCTTGATAATTTTTCGGTTAACGGTAACGAGGTAGCCTTTGGCACTATTGGCAACGGGGCCACATCCGAAGGGGTATTTTTTGAAACATTTAACGCGGCAGGAGTATTGCAAGTTCCCATGGCTATATCTGTTTGGGATGATGCTTATGCCATATCTGTGCCCGCTAAGCTGCAAACTACTAAAGAAGATATTTCTGAAATACTAAAAGGTTTTCAGCGCGAAAATGGCAGCAACGGCTATGAAATATTTAAAGTGCGCGGTTGGGATTATGTGGCGCTTTGCGAAACTTATGAGCGGGCCATAACAGTTTGCCGCCGCGACCATGTGCCCGTACTGATACACGTTACCGAAATGACGCAGCCGCAGGGCCACTCTACGTCAGGCTCTCATGAGCGGTATAAAACAAAGGATCGCCTGGAATGGGAGGGCGAGCATGATTGTTTGCTGCAAATGCGTAACTGGATGGTTGAATCGGCCATCATAAACGAGGAAGATATGGTGGTTTTAGAAGATATCGCCAAAAAATATGTACGCGCAGTTCAGCGCGAAGTATGGAATGGGTTAGGCGACGAGATAAAAACAGAAATTGACGAAGCGGTACGGCTGATAGCGGACCTGGCGCATGCATCCGCAGTAAAGAACGAATTGCAGGAAACAATATCGGAGTTATTGGCCTGTGTTGAGCCTGGCCGTAAGGACGCAGTATCGGCCATACGGAAATCGTTACGTTTAACGGCTAACGAAGACCCTGATGAAAAGACGCCGCTTATTAACTGGCTGAACCGGGAAAATATAAAGAATACCGATCGTTTTAACTCCAGGTTATTTACGGATACGCCGCAATCGCCCCTAAATGTTAGAGTTATAATAGCTGAATATGCGGAGGATGCGCCATTGGTTGATGGCCGAGAAGTATTGAATGCCTGTTTTGAGGCTAATTTTGAACGCGATAAGCGGGTAGTGGCCTTTGGGGAAGATGTGGGCGCCATTGGCGATGTAAACCAGGGTTTTGCCGGCCTGCAAGCCAAATTTGGCGACCTGCGCATAACCGATACCGGCATACGCGAATCAAGCATTATAGGGAAGGGGATGGGTTTGGCCATGCGTGGTTTAAAACCTATAGCCGAGGTGCAATATGTTGATTATCTTTTATATGGCATAACCGTTTTGAGCGACGACCTGGCAAGCCTGAGCTACCGCACGTTCGGGGGGCAGAAAGCGCCGCTTATTGTACGTACACGCGGGCATCGGCTTGAAGGGATATGGCATTCTGGTTCGCCCATGGGCATAATTTTAAATGCCCTGCGCGGGCTGCATATTTGTGTGCCCCGCAACATGACCCAGGCCGCCGGTATGTACAATACCCTGCTGCGCGGCGATGAACCGGCATTGGTTATTGAATGTTTAAATGGTTATCGTTTAAAGGAAATGCTCCCGGCCAACGTAGGCGAATTTACCGTTCCGCTGGGAAAGGCCGAGATCATGAAAGAGGGTACGGATATGACGGTGGTTTCTTATGGTTCAACCCTGCGCATTGTTATGGAAGCCGCCGCCGAACTGCAGAAAATGGGTATCAGTATAGAGGTGATAGACCCGCAAACGCTGTATCCCTTTGATACGGATAATATTTGCGGTAATTCGCTAAGTAAAACCAATAAGCTGCTGGTTGTTGATGAGGATCTGCCGGGTGCCGCATCTGCCTATATCCTGCAAAATATACTCGAAACCCAAAACGGCTATTATTTATTGGATTCTCCGCCAAAAACAGTTACCGCCAAGGAACATAGGCCGCCCTACGGCTCCGACGGCGATTATTTCAGCAAACCATCAATTGATGATGTGGTGGAGGCGGTGTACGCTATGATGAGCGAGAGTAATCCGTCTAAGTATCCCGCGATCTATTAATGAGTGAGTTATTGAATGAGTGAATAATTAAATGGCCAATTTTACGTTTCATATCCGGAATTATGCGAATAAAGTTAAATAGGTAAATTAAACCCT
>CAISKH010000549.1 GCA_903885865.1 uncultured Mucilaginibacter sp. | reverse complement strand
GGTTTTCTATTAAAAATGCCCCCTTATTTTACCAGCTATCTCCTCATCATACAGCTTTCTTAAAGCCTCGTGTGTTTGCTGTGGTAAATTCAGCAAAGCCGATGCTTCTACATTGCTATGCACCTGCGCTACTTTCGAGGCGCCAGGTATTACGGTGGTTACTTCGGGATGGTCCAATATCCAGCGGATGGCCCATTGCGCCATGCGTTCGTCAGGCAGAAGATTTTTTATTTGAGCGGTTAATTTTACCCCTTCCTTAAAATCAATGCCCGAAAATGTTTCGCCGGCATTAAATTTTTCCCCGTTGGCGTTATAGCTGCGGTGGTCGTTTGAGGAAAAATGGGTGTTTTCATTAAAACGGCCGGTTAATAACCCGCTGGCCAAAGGCACCCGCGCAATGATTGCTACGCCTTTTTCTTTGGCTTTGGCAAACACCTCATCGGCCACATGTTGCCTGAACAGGTTAAATATAACTTGCAGCGATGCCAGTCCTTCCTGCTCTAAACAGATCAGCGCTTCTGCCGATGTCTCCACACTGGCCCCGAAATGTTTGATCAGCCCCTCCTGCTGTAGTTTGCGTAAATGGCCAAACACTTTACCCGCCTGCATTTCTTCCGTAGGGATACAATGCAGCTGCTCCAAAAACAATTGCGGGATATCCAGGTGTTTTAAAGAATCTTCCGCCTGGCGCTTCATGGCATCGTAAGTAAAGTTTTGCGGCCAGCCATTGGGCGCATCCCCGCGCCTACCCGGCTTGGTGGCTACATATATTTCTTTGTCGATGGTTTTTAAAAACCTGCCGATCACATGCTCGCTTACGCCCATGCCGTATACGTCGGCGGTATCAATAAAATTGCCGCCGGCATCGCTATAGGTTTTCAAAATTTCGAAAGCGGCTTCTTCGTTCACATTTCCCCAATCGGCGCTGCCCAGTTGCCAGGTACCTAAACCTACTTCGGCAATCGGGGTATTTTTAAAGTTTCTGTATTGCATATCGATTTAAGATGAAGCTTTCGCCATTTCCTTACTCAAAATTTCCAAAACGTTTGGCGTAACATTCCCAAAAAACGATACGCCCGACGCCCCATTTTTTAAAGCAACCTGTATCCCTTCGCTTATTTCATCATCTGATTTAAAATCCGACAAATAAAGCCCGGCATAAAGCGGGAAGGAGCCTGCCAAAAAGTGGATACCCTCGGCCACAGCGTCGCCTATCCAGCTTACTTTTTCTCGATAAAAGCCATGATAGGTCATGGGGCAAATACCATCCAGTTTCCAGTTGGTCCAATCCTGCCGCACATTGCGGCGCGCTATTTCGGGGGTTGGAAATACTGCGGCGGTTATCAGCTTTTTATGCTGTTTCGCCACGGCCGACAAGCTGTTCACTATACGTGTGATGTTATTATACCTGAACAGCCGCCACGAAAGGCTTGCCTCCGGGTATTGAATATCCGCAATATCGATCCCGTATTGTTCCTTAAATTTGGCTTTGCAAACTTCGCAGTAACAATAATCATATTCGGGCAGTTCCCTGGTTTGTTCTATTTTATACTTATCCCAAAGGTTTACCGGGAGTATCACGTCGCAATAACGCACATAGTCCAGGTGGATACCATCTATATAATCCTTATCCAGCGTATCGCTCACGTATTTTTCCAGGTATTGCTGCACTTCGGGGCGCGAGGGGCATAGCCAGCGGTAATAGTTTACATAAGGCGGTTTATCGGCGCACGAGTCGCCTTTGCGGTTCTTGCTGTACCATTCGGGGTGGGTGGTTACCAGGTCGGGCCAGTTCATG
>CAISKH010000548.1 GCA_903885865.1 uncultured Mucilaginibacter sp. | reverse complement strand
GGTGGAAGATACTTTTCTAAAACTTTTACTTTATCCAATTTTACCTCTGAATCAAAGATAGTTGTTTTAAGGTAAAAGGCGGAAGGTAAAAGGTTTTTGAAATATTTGTGAATAGTTACCCAGGAGGAAAGCCACTTTGCATTAGCGATTTATGCCCTATTTTTTCTAAAATAGGTGAACCTTTTACCTCATTACCTCAATATATGATAAGCCAAAAAACTCGCCACATAAGCCAGCACGGTCATATAAGCAAATTGTATTGCCGGCCAGCGCCAGCTTTTTGTTTCGCGGTAAACTACGGCTACCGTACTGGCGCATTGCATGGCAAAGGCGTAAAACATCATTAAAGAGAAGGCTACCGCCAGGGTAAACACAGGCTGCCCTGTTTGCGGGTTTTTGGCATCGTGCATTTTTTTCTGTACCGATTCCATTTTTTCGGCGGTGCCGTTTACGCTGTATATGGTTGCCATAGTACCCACAAAAACCTCGCGGGCGGCAAAAGAAGTGATAAGCGCGATACCTATCTTCCAGTCAAAACCCAACGGGCGGATAACGGGTTCAATAACATGCCCCAATACTCCGGCATACGAGCTTTCAAGTTTTTCGGAAGCTATGGCCCGGCCCAGTTCGTCGGGTTTGAGTGTTTGGGTGTATTGTGGTTGCCTGTATTTCTGGTCGATGTTTTTAAAACGGTCGCCGGGGCCGTAGGAGGCCAGTACCCATAATATCACCGATACAGCAATAATTACCTTACCGGCCTGCAAAACAAATGATTTGGCACGATCGTACATAGAATAAGCTACATTGTTCCACCGGGGCATGCGGTAAACGGGCAGTTCCATAATAAAATAACCGCGCTCACGGCTTTTCAGTATAAATTTAAATACCCAGGCCACTACTACAGCCGATATCAAGCTGAATACATACATACCCGTTAGTGCCAGTCCCTTTAAATTAAACAGCCACCATACATTACGGTCAGGCACAACCAGGGCAATAAGCAAGGTGTAAACCGGCAACCGCGCCGAGCAGGTTACCAGCGGGGTAACCATAATGGTGATCATGCGGTCCTTCCAGTTCTCAATAGTTCGGGTACTCATAATTGACGGCACCGCACAGGCAAAACCACCAATAAGCGGCACAACCGATTTGCCATTCAAACCAACTTTACGCATCAATTTATCCATCATAAAGGTTACGCGCGACATGTAGCCCGTATCTTCCAGTATCGAAATAAACGCGAAAAGGATAGCGATCTGCGGTATAAATACCATTACGCCACTTAGCCCCGCTATAACGCCATCGACCAGTAAACTGGTTAACGGGCCTGCGGGTAAAACGTGGTGCAGCGAAGTTTGCAGCCATACAAAGCCGTCGGCTATTAATTGCATCGGGTACACGGCCCATGAAAATATAGACTGGAACATAAACAGCAGGATAGCAAAAAACAGCACAAAGCCAAATACTTTATGGGTGAGTACCTTATCTATTTTATTACTTATTGTTTCATCCTCAGCTGTATCTGATCTTTTTACCGTATCATACAACAGGTCGTTAATAAAACCGTAACGGGCAATGGTTTCGGCACCCTGCGCTTTTTGGGAGTGGAACGAAAACTCTTTTTCAAGGGCTTCAATACGGCCCGACTGTTCAGTCGACAAAAATTTTAACGTTTCATGCTGATGGGCAAGCTGCAAAGCGAAGTAAGGGTTATCAATATTAAGTTCCTTGCTTATGCTTTCAATAAGCTGGGGCGCTATGGCTTTTACATCAATGCTGTCTTGTTGTAAGGCTATTTTATTGGCATAGGATATGGTAGTTTTCAACTGGTCTATCCCTTCTATTTTCCTTGCTGATATAGGTACCACTGGTATGCCGAGGGTTTTCGAGAACAGGCCGATATCAATATTGATGCCTGATTTTTTGGCCAGGTCCATCATGTTTAGGGCGATGATTACCGGGATCTTGAGATCGGCAACCTGGCTGTAAAGCAATAAATTTCTTTTCAGGTTGGAGGCATCCAGTATAACAATAACCAGGTCGGGGCTTAACGGGTTTGCCTTATCGGCCAATACAGAAAATACAATGGATTCGTCCTGGCTTTTGGGGTAGAGGCTGTAAGTGCCGGGCAGGTCAACAATTTCGGCTTTACGGCCATCAGGCAATTGGCAATACCCAACTTTTTTTTCAACGGTAACCCCCGGAAAATTTCCTATTTTTTGATTTAACCCGGTTAAGACATTAAAAAGAGTTGATTTACCGGTATTTGGATTTCCTACAAGCGCAACTCTTATATCGGCTTTCAATTAATTGAAACTAATGTAATATGATAGTTGATGCTTCACGTTTACGTAAACTTAACTGGTAGCCCGATACATTTACGGCAATTGGGTCGCCAAGGGGGGCAATACGGTCAACTCTTATCTCTTCGCCGGGCAAACAACCCATTTCCATTAGTTTAACCGACATTTCCAGGTCAGTAAACTCTTTTACAATTCCTTTTTCTCCGACTTCAAGTTGTGAAAGCTTCATAATTTATTTGTTAACTGAGCAAATGTATGGCTTATTTATATTAAATCCAAATAAGGATGAATGATTTTGCATTATATAAATCAGGTGCAGTTAAACTGTCATTTTTTAATAAAAATTTATCGGTGCAGACAACTAAACGGTAAAAATTAACGTTAATGGGTATGTAGGCGCAAGCTTACATATGTGATAAGGTTTAGGTTGAAAGCCCCCAAGCAGCGAGTGTACGGGGGCTTTTATTTTGTAAGATTTCTTTAACACGCAATGACAGGTTGGTTAAATTGCCTACCGCTTATTAAAGGCCTTTTCAAAAAAATTATCCACTATCGTATTAAACTCATCCCTATGCTCCTGCAGGGTGCCGTGGCCCGAGTTGGGCACTATCCATAAATATGATTTCGGGATGTTTTGCGCTATCTGTACGGTATGGGGTACGGGTATCAGGTCGTGGTCGCCTCCGATGATGAGAGCGGCGCATTTAATAGCATGCAGCGCGTTGAGTTTAATATTAGGCTGCAGCAAATCGAGCATAAAAATTTTATAGGTGTTCTTATCCTTCGCGGTGGTTAGCGGCATTTTCTTTTGCCAGTTGGCATAATCCTTTTGTTCGCCTTTCCAGTAGGAGGCGATCAGCCCGGTAGAATCGGGCCATAAATTAGCCCCGGTTGAAGCAAACTTGATCACCTTATCGGGGTGGCGCATCGCCAGTACAATGGCGTTAATGCCCCCGTCGCTCCAGCCCAGCACATAACACGAATCAATATGCATGGCGGTAAGCAGGGCGTCGAAATCATCGGCCATCATTTCAAAACTCAGCGAATCTTTACTATCAACTGTGCGGCCATGCGCACGGCTATCGGCCAAAATTACCTGGTATTTTTTTGCAAAGTAAGGTACGGTTCCGCCAAATGCGCCCATGTTTTGGCCGTTGCCATGTATCATCAGTAAGGGTTTGCCCGCGCCGTAAACTTCGGTATACATTTTAATACCGCGCACGTCATAGAATTTCCCTACGGAATCGTTTCTTCCGTAGGGAATTCTTTTATTCTGGCTAAAGGCTGCGCCAACAAACAACAGCGTAAAAAAAAGTAATACTGGTTTTCTAAGCATCAAATCTTATTATTTCGTGTTTTTAACTATGAAAGCAACTATTGGCGCGGGGTCCCTCGGCACACGCGGGAAATGCCCTTCGCCGGGTATGGTTATAACGGTTATGCTGCCGCCCAATGCTTTGTATTTTTGCTCGGCAACGCGGGTATCGGTAGCAAGCCACGGATCGTTAGCGCCGCTAACGTGCAGCGTGGGGATATGTGCTTTAGCTAATGGCGCGAGTGTATCAATAGGCGCTTTTTTCTCCATCAGGCTGCGCATAGCGGCATTATCAACGTAGATGCACGATACCTTATCAGGGTTGTAAATGGCCCATTCATAAGCCTCGCCTGCATAAGCGCCGGTGCCTTCCATTACCGGTTTTTTTGAAAATCCTTTAGCAACCAGCATATTATAAAAGCTGTCCCAATCCTTACGCACGGGGCCCGATTGAGCGGTTATAGGCGGAAACACAATATAATAGCCTTTGGCCAGCAGGGCCTGCTCTACGCTGGCGTCGCGGGGCAAAACACGGTCGGCCCTGAAAACCCATGGATTGCCGGGGGCTGGTTTATTGGGCGCAATTATAGTTAATGTTTTTATGCCGAACCTTGAATTACTTTTAATATTATAAACATCATAAACGGGTGTAAACCATGGTCCGCGCACAGTAGCCCAGGTATTCTCAATCTTAAGATATTGGTACTTATTTTCCAACCCATAATAATAGGTTTTTACAAAAGTATTGGTATCGGCAAAAAGCGGATCG
The DNA here is from genome assembly GCA_903885865.1 of uncultured Mucilaginibacter sp. GTDB lineage: Bacteria > Bacteroidota > Bacteroidia > Sphingobacteriales > Sphingobacteriaceae > Mucilaginibacter. The sequence continues at coordinate 1,522 of CAISKH010000548.1, read as the reverse complement.
CGTGGCGTTGGCTTTATATTTTGCACCACCCAGTCGGCTATAAATGATGCGTCTTTTATACTATGGGGATGATGCGCGGTACCTTCTTTTATCATCATGGTCATGCGGCCGCCGGTACGTAGTAAAGCATCTTCTATGGGCACTGTATTGGTCGGAAAAATAAAATCCTCTGTGCCTACTATGCTCAATACAGGTATATCATATTTGATCAGTCCATCCAGCTTGGCAAAACTCTCGGGACGGATAGCCGGGTTATCAGCATACAGGCAAGACACCTTATCAGGGTGTTCTGCTGCCCAGGCATATTCGTTAATACCGCCGCGGCTCATACCGCTGAACGCCGGCTTGGCCGATAAGCCATGTTTGGTGAAAAAAGCATACCAGGCTTCCCATTGTTTGCCGGGGTCGATATTACAATAAACTACATGGAAACCTCTTTTAAGCAATTCTACTTCCGATTGCGGCTCGTGGTTCCAATAGTATCCGCGCCAGGTTACAGGGTTGCCGGCGGCTGGCGTTGTGGGTACAACAACAATACAACGCACCTTGCCCTTGGGCGTGTTTTTATCGTCCATCCCCGTTCTTTCACCCGGAAGGGCTTTGAATGGTGTTATGGCAAGGGTTTCCATGTCCATAAAATAATCATAGCGGTCAAAGCCGTTCCACGAGGTTTTTTCGCCTTCGAATGGCGTAAGCGTCTGAGCGAACGTTTTGCCTGCACCGATCAGCAATAAGCAGATGGTGGTTAGCAATGCAGATTTAAAATAAGTCTTCATTTTTAAGGGTTTATAGTGGTTGATTGGTTGTTTTTTTTAATAATATCGAACACCGAATGTCGAATATTGAATATCGAAGTACTTCATCATTCGATATCCAATATTCATCATTCGATATTAATTAATTCACGCCCCATGTCTTATTCGCCTTCGGCCCCATCTCTAAAACCAAAGTGCCGCCATTTGCCAAATCAGCATGGCTGAACCAGGGGCCATTAAGCGCCTTCCCGTTCATTTTTGCCGATTGAATGTATTTATTTCTTTCAGATTCATTGGTGGCAATTATATTAAACTTTTTGCCGTTGGCCAACGATAGGGTGATATGCTTAAACAAAGGGCTGCCAATACTGTAGTTGGGGCTACCCGGGGTTACGGGATAAAAGCCCATCGAGCTAAAAACATACCAGGCCGAAAGCGCGCCGCCATCATCATCGCCGGGAATGCCAAGCAGGCGGTCGTCATACCATATCTTCATGATCTGCCTTACGCGGAACTGAGTTTTCCAGGGCTGGCCCGCATAGTTATATAAATAAGCTATATCGGCGCTTGGCTCATTGCCTGATGCGTATTGGCCTATCAATCCTGTCATATCGGGAAACTGGCCTAAAAATGTCCATTTCGAGGTGCCCGGAGGCTCAACAAACAAGGCATCTAAACGGGCTATAAAGGGTTCTTTGCCGCCAAACAGGCTAATAAGGCCCGGTATATCCTGCTGCACCTGGAAAGTATAGCTCCAGGAGTTCATT
>CAISKH010000547.1 GCA_903885865.1 uncultured Mucilaginibacter sp. | reverse complement strand
TTTTATAAAAAAAACAATCTATTTTCTGCAATATTTACATTTATACATAATTTTATTTCAAAATAATGAAATAAAATTGAAAATAGCTATTTTTGTATAAATAAATATTTTAAAATGAGTAGGATTTGTGATGATTATTTATTATTAACTGAAAAAGAGCTTGTAGAACTGGTTAAATATGGTGATAAAATTGCTTTTGAGCAATTGTATCACAATTATAAGGACAGAATTTACGGAAATTTATATAAAATGGTAAAATCTGGCGAAATTGCCGAGGAAATATTGCAAGATTTGTTTGTAAAAATCTGGATCGGCAGAGAAACCCTGGATACTGAAAAATCATTCCGGTCCTATTTATTTAAAGTATCTGAGAATTTAGTTTATGATTTTTTTCGGAAGGCAGCACTGAATAAAAAAATGGAAAGCTACCTGGTTTCGGTCGCTGTACCTGCAGCATCTTCTGTTGAGCAGCATATAAACTATAAAGAAGGTAATTACATTTTGACCAAGGCAATTGAAAGCTTGCCGCCCAGGCGTAAGCAAATTTATATTCTATGTAAAATAGAAGGTAAAACTTACGGGGAAGTTAGCCGTTTGCTGGGCGTATCAATATCAACCATTAATGAGCATATTGTAAAAGCTACGAGAGTGGTAAGAAAATATTTTTTATTATCTACACATATAAGCTAAATAACAGCTCCCCCCCCCCAATTTAATTTTCAATATTCGAAAATTAATTACCTAAACCCTGCCATAATTTTAAAGAAATAGTCTTTTCGATAAAAAAGTTTCATTTTTTTGCCAGGCAGAGCAGATGTAAATATTTGCCCGAACGTATTAGCTATAAAATAAAGAAATTGGAAGACCAACATCTGCTAAAAGAAATCTTTCAGCGCTACATTAATAATGAATGCACACAGGCTGAAATTGAATTTTTGCTGGGGCATTTCAAAACAGATAGCAGCGAAGGCGCGTTGCGCGAAATAATAGCTGAGAAGCTAAACGAATATCCGATAGAGGGTATTGCGCAAGTCCCTGTAAAGAAGCAATCATTTGATAAGCTTTTTAACAGCATCCTTGCTAAAATTAATGATGAAAATGCCGGAGGAGAAAATGACGTAATAGAACCGGCGCCCGACCGCTCATCAGCGTATAAATTACTGGCAACCGTTATTATACTATTAATAGTGTTCCAGGGGTTTTACATTTATTTAAAACCCGTTAATAAAGCGAACAATACGGTTGCAAAAATCAAGGATTTTAAATCCACTATTATGCCCGGGGGCAATAAAGCCATATTAACATTGCAGGACGGTTCAAAAATAGTTTTGAATGATGCAAAGGATGGGACACTTGCCCAGCAAGGTAATGCAAAAATAGTTAAGCTGGCAACCGGACAGCTGGTATATGATAAAACAGGCTCCGTTCCTGCCAAAGTATTATACAATACTATGACAACGCCGCGTGGCGGCCAGTACAAATTAACCTTGCCTGATGGTACAGAAGTTTGGCTTAATGCGGCATCATCAATTACGTATCCTACCGCGTTTGTAGGTAATGAGCGGAATGTATCCATAACTGGCGAGGTGTACTTTGAAGTAGCAAAGGATAAGAGCAAGCCGTTTCATGTAAAGTCGGCAAGTCAGACAATAGAAGTACTTGGGACTCATTTTAATGTAATGGCCTACGGGGATGAAGATGTAGTTAAAACCACCTTACTTGAAGGCTCGGTAAGGATAACAGAGAATAATGAGATTCAGGTTTTAAAGCCGGGCGAACAGGCTGTAGTTGATAAAAATGGAAGCTTAAAAATTAGTGCTGCCGATGTGGACGGTGCCCTGGCCTGGAAAAACGGTTATTTTAAGTTTAGCCGTGTTAATATTAAATATATTATGAGGCAACTGGCGCGGTGGTATGATGTGGATGTAGTGTACGAAGGGAGCGTGCCTCATGATGAGTTTGTTGGAAAAATAGGGCGTGGTGAAAATATAGAAGATATACTACACATAATGGAACTTGACGGTGTTCATTTTAAAATTGAAGATAAAAAAATAATTGTATTACCATAATTAACAAATTGTTGCACCCCTTAAAAAACGAAGTATGATAAAACAACTATGAAACCCAAATAAGCTTACAAAAAAAACCGGAAGTGCTACCAACACTCCCGGAACAAAATGAGTTAGCTAAAAAGATCCCTTGAAAGAATCAAATTTATTCACTCAAACCTTGCAAAGATATGCAATTAAATTTTCTCTTTAAAGACCGTAAAAAGTTACGGCTCTTTTCTACCAAAGTGTTTATTATTATGAAATTAACTGTATTTATCATTACAATTTCATGCATGCAATTAAGCGCTAAAGTATATTCACAAAAAATAAGCCTATCGGGCGATAATATTTCTTTAGAAAAAGCATTGTTATCCATAGGACAGCAAAGCGGATATTTTTTCCTTTATAAGTATAACGAGATCCAAAAGGCTAAGCCGATAACAATTCATGTAGAAAATAAATCTGTTACTGATGTTTTAAATGCATGTTTAAAAGGACAGCCATTTACGTATGTCATTGAAAATAAAACCATAGTTGTAACAGAAAAAAATGTTGTACCGCAAATTGTTCAGCCTGCACTCAAAAATATAAAAGGAAAGGTTCTTGATGAGAAAGGCCAGTCGTTACCAGGTGCCACCATTATGGTAAAAGGAACTAACGTTGGTTATACAACTGATATCGACGGTGGCTTTACAATCAATAATATTGCTGATGATGCCACGCTTGTTGTTTCTTTTATTGGTTACAAGTCGAAAGAAGTTTCGATTAAAAATGTTACATCAAGCATAACAATTGCCTTAGAATTAGAGGAATCATCGTTAAATGAAGTGGTGGTTACCGGTTTGGCAACCACTATAAAACGAAGTGATGCCGCCAACTCAGTTACGCATCTCTCGGCAGCACAGCTAACAGGCACCACCCCGCCTGTTACTATTGATGCCGCCATGAGCGGAAAAATTGTTGGTGCAGATATCAACCAAAACAGCGGCGCCCCCGGGGGAGGTATATCTATTAAGCTGCGGGGCTTATCATCAATTAACGGGAGCTCTGAGCCCCTTTATGTAATTGACGGCGTATTTGTAAACAATTCTGAGTTCAGTACCGGTGCGGGCGCCGCTGCATTCACCAGCGCGGGCACCAACCAGGATCAGGCCACCAACCGCCTATCTGATATAAACCCTGCCGATATTGAATCAATTGAAGTATTAAAAGGACCAAGCGCCGGTGCTATTTATGGTACACGTGCAAATGCCGGTGTTGTTATTATTACTACAAAAAGAGGAAAGGCGGGGCAAACAACTGTAAATGTTAGCCAGGATATTGGCTGGGCGTCGGCGGAAAAACTATTGGGTTCCTCAAACTGGAGCCTTGACGCGATAGGGCCGGCCGGCCAAACTAAATTTGATTATATTTTTGGTAATGGCACCCATTATGCAACGGGCGACCCCTCAATGCCAGGAAATGAAGCAACTGAAATAGCATCGTGGCAAAAAGCCACCGCTGCCGGTCAAATCCATGATTACGAAAAAATTATTTTTGGTAACATAGGTAAAATAGAGAATACTGCTGTAAGTATTTCGGGCGGTACTGAAAAAACTAAATATTACTTATCAAGTGGTTTAGATAATGAAACAGGTATAGAGCAACGTACGGGCTTTCAGCGCCGTTCGGTAAAACTTAACCTTGATGAAAAGCTAACCAAATTCTGGAGCTTTTCTATCGGTTCAAACTATCTGAACACAGGTAACCAGCGTAGTTTTAGCGGTAATGATAACAGGGGTGTATCAATACCCTATACCTTAGCTTATACGCCTAATTATGCACAGCTACTACCTGTAAACGGTGTATATCCCAATTCGCCTTATACCGGCGATAACCCGTTGGCTATAGTAGCGAGGCCCATTAATACCGAGAATACCAACCGCATTATACAATCATTTAACACAACCCTGTTTTTAATGCAAAAACCAGGTAACACCCTAAAGTTCGCGTTCTCGGGTGGTTTGGATTTTATTTTGACAGAGGATGAGGTATATTTCCCTGACGATATGCAATCGCAATTAACAAGGCCTAACGGTCCTGGTGCATCGCGTTTTTCAGACAACAGAAGCTTTAATACCAATTACCAGGGATTTTTGATCGATAACTGGAAATTGTTTAAAACGGTTGACCTGACCACTCAAGTGGGTGTAGTAAAGCTTTCAACCAATAACGATTTTAGCTGGATACAAGGCGAGGGGTTATTACCTGGCCAGATAAACCCTAATAATGCTATGGTAAGAACTTCGAACGAAACCTTTCAGCACTGGACAGACGTTGGTTATGTTGCTCAGCAAGAAATGAACTGGGATGACAAAGTTATTGCCACTGGTGGTATAAGGTTTGATAAATCAACCTTAAACGGCGACAACAATAAACTATATCCGTTCCCAAGGGCATCGGTTGCTGTAAATTTGACCAAATTTGATTTTTGGAAAGAACAGTCAGTTGATGAACTTAAATTAAGGGTAGCTTATGGCCGTACTGGTGGCGAGCCACTATTTGGCAATTCCTTTACATCATTAACCACTACAAGTTACGGCGGATTGCTGGGTACCTTAACACCCACTTCTGTAGGTAACCCAACTATTGCACCCGAAACTGCTCAGGAAATTGAAACAGGCGTTGATATGTCTTTCTTAAATAACCGTATAACTTTTGAAGGATCTTACTATGTTAAGAATGTATATAACTTATTAAACGCTTACACGCTTTCAGACGGTACCGGTGTTCTTTCATACATAGCTTACCCGGTTGGCGATATGCAAAATAAAGGTATTGAGTTAGCCTTAGGTGGCACCCCGGTAAAACAACCTAATTTTGTATGGACCACCAATATACAATTCTGGAACAATAGAACCAAGGTAACCCGACTAGTTATACCTACTACCGTAGTTGGCGGCGGATTTAGTATATATGGCCGTAATGAGTTAAAACTAGGATCATCACCAAGCGCCTGGTATGGGTCACCAAATACAATTGATGCAACTGGTGTAACACAACCCACACAGTATGAAGATGCGCAGCCTATATACCAGGTTTCATGGTCTAACACTTTTACATTCTTCAAAAACTTTGATTTTTCATTCTTTCTGCACAGAAGCTATGGCAACTACAACTCTAACCTTACGCAAAAGCAAAAGGATTTGGGGGGTACCTCACCTGACTGGAGCAATGAAGACAACTTAAATGGAACTACGGGTGTACCTGACGGAAAAGCACGTAACCCGAGTAACCCAAATGTAACAGCAAGGCAGTTTATCCAGGATGCCAGTTACTTACGCTTACGGGAAGTTGGGCTAAATTATAATGTTCCAAAAAGTTTTCTTGTTAAACATTATAATAATACCATTAAAAGCATAAAGATAGGTGCATCGGCAACTAACCTGTTTACCATTACAAAATATCAGGGATATGACCCTGAAGTATCAAACTTTGGTAACCAATCAGTTGGTGCAAGTGTTGACAACACACCATTCCCGAGCAGCAAAAGAATATTTATGCATTTAGCAGTGGGTTTTTAACTTAATTCTTAAAACTAAAAAACATGAAATACTTTAAAATAAAACCATACATTTTACTGATTGGGGTAATGTCCATGCTTCCCGCATGCAGTGTATTCCAGACAAAACAAGTGGTCGATCCCAATTTACCATCCCAATCGTCGGTATTAACAAATGCAACCGCAGTGCAGATTAACGAATTGGGCATTGGCCTGCAATCAGCAATGCGAAACGGCATGCTGAGCTTTAGGGTAACAACTGGTTCAATTGGCCGGGAAATGTACGATCTGAGTTCGGTTGAGACAACCTTTACAACGGAGCTTTTGGGTACCACAAACGGTGGGCTTAGCGCAACAACGGGTTATAACGCTTCATATGATAATTTCTCGGCAACCCGCAGGGACGCGGCACTTTTTATGAATGCAGCCAATAACAGCTCTGCCCTTAGTGAAACTCAAAGAAACAGCGTCAGGGGTTTTTGTAACACTATAGAGGCATGGGCCATGCTTTTTAATTTAGAGATGCAATATCAAAATGGCATACGTATCAGCTTTACCGATCTGAACTCCCCCGGTGATATGCTTAACCCTGGCCCATTTGTGTCTTACACCGCAGGATTAACAGAAATTAAACGGCTTCTTGATTTGGGAGCCACTCAGTTAGCGGCGGCAGGCACAACTTTTGCCTTCCCCATGACCTCAGGCTGGGCCGGTTTCTCAACACCAGCTACCTTTGCAACATTTAACCGTGGAATAGCCGCCGAGGTGGCTATGTATCAAAGCGACTGGAACGGCGTAATTACAGCATTGAACGCAGCCGCGCCTTTCTTCTCTTTAACAGGATCCCTGAGCACAGGGCCGGTATTTACTTTCTCAACTACATCGGGCGATATTACAAACCCGCTGTACCAGCTAAAAAATACAACAACGGCCCCTCTTGTAGCTCAAAATCTTTTCATTTCAGATGCTGAGGCCGGCGATACAAGGGTAACTTCTAAAGTGGCGCTCAGAACTGCCCCGCGTTCGTATAATGGGCTTGTTGGGAATTATGATGTTTTTATGTACCCAACTAATACCTCGCCCGTATCCATTATTCGCAACGAAGAGTTGGTGCTGATGTATGCAGAGGCAGAAATTCAACTTAATCAGTTAGCTGCCGGGGCAGCAGCGTTAGATGTAGTTAGGGTTGCGTCCGGATTGAAGCCTTTAGCAGTAGCGAAACCGGCTATATTAGGAAGCCAGGCTGCTTTAATAACAGAAATGCTCAATCAGCGCAGGTACTCATTGTATTTTGAAGGCCATCGGTGGTTTGATATGCGCAGGTACAACCTGTTAAATACTTTACCAAATGATCTGCCTGCTATGCAAGTTTATGTACAGATGATCAGGCCTTTTGCCGAAGTACAATGGGACCTTAAACATCCTCAATAATTAACCTATTAACATAAAAAAAATGAAATACAAACTATTATTAATAGTACTGCTATTTATAGTTGGTGGCTTATCAAATGTTAATGCTCAGCATAAGGCCGCTGCAGGCAAGGTAACTTTGTTCAAGCTCTCATTTGCACCGGGCGCGGGCAAAGAACCTGTTACGGGCCGTATGTTCCTGGTGGTATCCTACAGCGATACCATTGAACCTCGTTTGCAGGTTGGCCGTTATGGCACACAGTTTTTTGGTGTCGACGTTACAAAGCTACAGCCTTCGCAAGCGGTAACTATTGACGCGTCGACATTGGGTTATCCTATCAATAAAATGAAGGATATCCCTCCCGGTGATTATTATGTTCAGGCGGTGTTAAGCAAATACACTGAATTTAAACGCTCGGACGGCCATACGCTGTGGATGCACATGGATCAATGGGAAGGCCAGAAATGGGAAACCTCACCAGGTAACATTTATGGCAAGGTGATTAAAATATCCATTAATAAAACAGCGGGCCAGGTTGTAAAATTAACTGCCGACAAGGTTATTCCGCCTATACCGCCCCTACCTGATACCAAATGGGTAAAGCATATTAAAATACAGAGCGAAAAATTGACCAAATTTTGGGGGCACCCTATTTATATAGGTGCCACCATCCTTTTACCAAAAGGGTATGACGAGCATCGCGAAAAATATTACCCAACAGTATATGAAGAGGGACATTTTTCGACAGCGCCACCATTCAGGTTTAAGGAAAGCCCCGACAATGCTTTTTATAAAGACTGGACGTCCGATGGATTCCCTGCGTTTATTGCTATAACATTGCAGCACCCATCACCTTATTTTGATGATTCTTATGCAGTAAATACACCCAACAACGGCCCATACGGAGATGCCATACACGAGGAATTGATACCGGAAATTGAAAAGAAAATTCGCTGCATCAAGGAAGGCTGGGCGCGTTTGCTAACTGGTGGTTCAACCGGTGGTTGGGAATCATTCGCGCTGCAGGTGCTGCACCCAGACTTTTATGGCGGTACATGGTCCTATTCTCCCGATCCGCTCGACTTTCATAATGTGGAAGGTATTAATGTTTACGAAGATAAAAATGCTTTCTATAAAATACATGAATGGTATAAAGTGCCAACCATTAATACACGGTTCCCCTTAACCGGAGACCCTCGTTTGACCTCCGAACAGCGTAACACAATGGAAGTGGTAAACGGCACGCTTGGCCGTTCGGGCGGGCAATTGGATATCTGGAGTTCAGTATTCGGGCCTGTAGGTGCAAATGGTTATTTTAAACCTTTGTTTGATAAAACCACAGGCGATATGGACCCATCAGTTGCTAAATATTGGATAGATAACTGGGACATGCATATTTACCTTGAAAAAAACTGGGCCACTGTAGGGCCCAAGCTCGTGGGCAAACTGAATGTGATTGCGGGCCGGATGGATGATTTCTTTTTGAATTTCGGAGTTTACCACATGGAAGATTTCTTATCGAAAACTCAAAATCCTTATTACGGTGGCACAGTAAGTTATGGCGATCGCGGTGGGCATAGTTATCGCAATTACACCAGCGGCGAACTGATAAAGGTAATGGACGCCTATCTTAAAAAGATGCATCCCGATAAATATAAATAGGTTTAATCATTTACATTAATACTTATGTTATGAAGAATTTTAATTGCTCATTAAAAATGAGTTTAGTTAAATTAACCCCGATATTGCTCATAGCACTACTGGGGTTAACAACCTCGCCTTTGCTGGCCCAACGAGGCGGAAGGGCAGCCCCAGGCGCTTCGGCAGCACCACGCCGACTTGTTAATAAAGAAGATTCTGCCTATATCCGAAATAACTATACAAAGCAGGAACTGATGATCCCGATGCGCGACGGCGTAAAGCTTTTTACTTCGGTATATATGCCTAAAGACCAGACAAAAAAATACCCGATAATGTTTGACCGGTCACCTTATAGCTCTGCACCGTATGGGGCCGATAGCTATAAAGCAGCGCTTGGACCGTCGATGATATTTGCAAAAGAGGGTTTTATTTTTGTTTACCAGGATGTACGCGGGCGCTATATGTCTGAAGGTACGTTTATAGCAACCAGGCCCTACGTTGTAAAAAAATCAAATAAGGACGTCGATGAAAGCTCAGATACTTACGATACCATTGACTGGCTAATTAAAAACCTTGCGAACAATAATGGCAAAGTAGGCACCTGGGGTATTTCGGCGCCCGGATTTTATACTACAATGACAGCTATTGAAGCGCATCCGGCGTTAAAAGCTGTTTCGCCGCAGGCGCCGGTTACCAATTGGTTTATGGGCGATGACCGCCACCATAATGGTGTTTTCCAGGAGATGGGAACTTTTGCCTTTCTTTCTTCATTTGGTGCGCCAAGGCCTGTTCCAACAACAGTAAATTCGCCTGCGTTTTCTAACTATGGTACGCCCGACGGATATAAATTCTATTTGGGTATGGGCCCGTTGAAGAATTTTGATGACAAAATCCTTCACCATACAAACAAGCTATGGGATGAAATGATGGAGCATGATACCTATGATGAGTATTGGAAGACACGCACCCCTGAGCCGCACTTAAAAAACATAGGCCCGGCAATAATGACCGTAGGCGGTTTTTTTGACCAGGAAGACCCATATGGCCCCTTAAAGGTTCATGCCAGCATAGAAAAAGGGGGATATAAAGACAGAAATATTTTGGTTATGGGCCCGTGGTACCATGGCCAGTTTTCGCGCGGCGATGATGAAACAGTAGGCAACATACAATTAGGCTCAAAAACCGGCGTGTTCTATCGTGAAAATATCGAGTTTCCGTTTTTTATGCACTATTTAAAAGATGCGCCCGACCCGAAACTGCCAAATGTTTATGTATTTGAAACCGGTTCAAACCAATGGAAAAAATACAGCAAATGGCCTCCAACCGAAGCCACGCAAAAAGCAATATACCTGCATGCAGGTAATAAGCTTACTTTCGAGGCCCCTAAAGCCGAGCCAAAAACTTTTGATTCGTACATAAGTGATCCGGCCAAGCCTGTTCCTTATACTGCTGAGATACGTAATATTAGGGGCAGCGAATTTATGGTAGAAGACCAGCGTTTTGCTGCTACCAGGCCGGATGTGTTGGTTTACCAAACCGATGTGTTAACTAAAGACGTGACAATTGCCGGCAATGTAATGGCCGATATGTTTGTTTCAACAACCGGTACCGACGCAGATTTTGTTGTTAAGGTAATTGATGTTTACCCCGATGATGCGCCTGACAACGCGGCGCTTAATCCTGCTATAAAAATGGGTGGTTTCCAGATGCTGGTGAGGGGTGAGATAATGCGTGCCAAATTCAGGAACAGTTTTTCAAAACCCGAACCAATGATACCCGGAAAAGTGGCAGAAGTTAAATGGGATGTAGAAGATATTAACCATTGTTTCCTGGCAGGGCACCGCATAATGATACAGGTGCAAAGTACCTGGTTCCCGCTTAATGAAAGGAACCCGCAAAAATTCATGGACATATATAAGGCTAATGAATCTGATTTTCAAAAGGCTACCCAAAAAGTGTATTTCAGCGCCGAATATCCATCGCATGTTGATGTGAAGGTATTAGAAAAATAGTGTTTAAAGTTAAATAGGTTGTTTGTTTGATGACAAGGCGGGGCCGGAATTTTTTTGCCGGAACCGCTTTTGTTACCTGCCTGCTAACAGCATAAGCCAGAATAAAAATTATTAACTAACCAAATCTTATATGAACTTAATTATTAAAAATTTATGAAAAAGTTATTTATCCTTGTTTTATTATGCGCGTCATTTTTTAATGACTACGCACAAGAAAAATCTGCAATCCCCGTACGCACCATTTTGGCAACCGGGGGAAATTTTTCTATCCCTTATATAAAGTATATTATTAAATTAACAGGAAAAAAAAATCCGAAGATATGTTTTATGGGAACAGCTGGTGGCGATAATATTACCAAGATCATTGCCTGGTATGATTCGTGCCGAAATCTGCCTATGCGGCCTTACGTACAAAAAGTGTTTTTAAACTCCAGCCCCGACCAGGAAACATTTGATCAAAAACTTTTAAGGATGGATGCCATAATAATGGGTGGTGGCAATACTATGGATATGATAGCTATCTGGAAAGCACAAGGTATTGACACTGTTCTGTTAAAAGCCTATAAAAAGGGAATAGTACTTGCAGGCGGCAGCGCAGGCTCGCTTTGTTGGTTCCAGGGAGGTACAACCGATTCAAGGCCGGTAAAGCTTTCACTTTGTAGCGGCTTAGGGTTTTTACCTTACAGCCATAGCCCGCATTGGAGGCATGAACAGCTGCGCAGGCCGCTTTATCGCGACGCTATTTTGACCGGCAAACTGAACGCCGGTTATGCAGTAGAAGATGCCGCCGCAGTGTTGTTTCAGAACGAAAAGTATGTAAAGTCGGTATCGCTGGATACTTTGAACCACACATATTTCCTATCCGTAGTTAACGGTAAGCTCAATGAAAAGCTTTTGCCGGTTACCGAAATTATTAAATAATGCCCCTGTACATTTTTTGACTTAAATTATTAATTATCATGAAAAAAATACTAGTTCTGTTAGTATTGCTTAGCGCTACTTTGGCGGGCCTGGCACAAAGCGCACCTGTACGCACAATTTTTGCTTCAGGCGGCAATTATGGTAAGCCGTTTATTAAATATGTAATTGCTTTAACCCATAAAAAGAACCCGAGGATATGTTTTATGCCAACCCCAAGCGGCGACAGCGAGGCAGCTATTGCAACCTGGTACCAAAACTGCGAAGATTTGGAAATGCAGCCTTTTGTACAGAAGTTATACGTTGCCTCAACACGGCAAAGCCAAACATTTGAAGAGGTATTATTGAGCATGGACGCCATTATAGTTGGCGGCGGCAGCACGCTCAATGCCATTGCCGAATGGAAAACCCATGGCATTGATACCATATTAAGAAAAGCCTATAATAGAGGCATTGTATTAGGTGGAGGCAGCGCGGGTTCTATATGCTGGTTCCAGGGCGGTACAACAGATTCGAGGCCGGTAAAACTTTCACTTTGTGCCGGTTTAGGTTTTTTACCATTTAGTCAAAGTCCGCACTGGCTTAGAGAACAAGCACGCAGGCCGCTTTATCGCGATGCTATATTGACCGGGAAGCTAAACCCGGGTTATGCCTGCGACGATGGCTCGGCAATAGTATTTGAAAATGAAAAACCGGTAAAAATTGTATCAATAGATGATATCAACATACCGTATTTTGTTTCGGTTAAGGATGGGAAAATTGTTGAAGAGCCCTTAAAGGTTACAGAAATTATTAAGTAGTTCATTTTTTTTGCATAACATAGCCTCATTTT
>CAISKH010000546.1 GCA_903885865.1 uncultured Mucilaginibacter sp. | reverse complement strand
GAAAAAAAAAATTGCTTTAACCCTGTTATTTTTAATAGCGAACGTGGCTGTGCTTTTTGCCCAGGGCGCCCTGCCCTGCAACGATGGCGACATTGACGCGAACTGCCCTATTGATACGTGGGTGGTGGTTTTGGCTGCCGGGGCCCTGGTATTTACTATTCTGCATTTACACCGCGCGCGGAAAACGATGAGCCCGGTTAGCGTTACGGGTAAATAATTCTTCGGTCAATTTATAAATTTTTCATTTTATAGTTGCTCCAAATAAAACCTTAAAACGAAGTTATGCTATCAAAGCCAACAATTAAAAGTTGTTGTTCCTCAATAATAAAAAAGCCATACCGTATTTACCCGGTATGGCTTTTTAAATAAACTTACCATTTATTTTTTTGCAGATGCCGCAACATGCTTTGCTTTAGCTGTTGCTTTTCCCTTGCCTTTTGTTTTATTCCAAAAAATGAACGTACCCCTGCTGGTTGCTGTAATAATATCCATCGTACCGTTTTTATCCAAATCAGCTGCCAGTACACTAGACCCCACACCAGAACGATTATGAATTAGCTCAGGTACAAACCTTGCTCCCCCCGGAGCTTTAGGATCGCGTACGGTATGAAATACGTATAATACAGGAGGCCCGAACGTATCGGGGTCGAGCGAAGACTCTAAATGTGAAAAATAACGCTTGCCTACAATAAAATCCGGAATACCATCACCATCTATGTCTGCAAAAGTTGACCCATGGAGTTCTGCAAATGTCACTCCACCTGTATTCTTTGTAGAATAATCGTCCATGATCATGTGTGTCACAAAAGATATATTACCGCTTGCATCGCGTTTTTGTTCATACCATGCCAAACCAAAACCATGAGCGCTCAGGCTGGTTACAACGTCATTAAGCCCATCGCCATTCACATCGTAAACCGCCATTGTGGCGCCACCGGCACCTGAGCCACGGTGGCCTGACCGGCCAAATGCCTGGGCATGGAAAATCCATAAACCTTTATCAGCGCCTGTTGCAGGCTGTTCCCACCACCCACTCGGATTCACGATATCCATACGCCCGTCACCGTTTATATCACCAACGCCAATACCATGGCCGTTGCCGCCCGCGTCTGAAATAGTATGTTCAATCCATAGTTTCGTAGGATCAGAGGGATCGGGTTTTGCATACCTAACTGTTTGCCCCCTTGAGTAAACCAATTCCGGTTTTCCATCACCGTCTATATCCTGAAATGCGCTCACTTCAGAAATTCCACCATTGATAACGTTGAACTTATCCCAGCGCCGTGATTCTCCCTTCGGATTTATATAAAGATTTCCACCGGCCGGAGCCACCAATATATCGGGCCAGCCATCGCCATTAAAATCGTAAGCATACTGGCAATTTACTTCAGTAAAATCGTGCGTCGGACTAAATGCATCGCGCCAAAAAATTTCACGTGACTTTGTAAAATCAGGCCCATAAAATATATGCTGCCCGGCAACCAGGTCCGTAAACCCGTCCCTGTTAAAATCTGCCGCTGCTGCACTCCACGAATAATAAAAATCACTTATCTTCTGCATCTGAAAGTGGGAAGAAATCTTTTCTTTCGGAGTATAGTATATACCATAATCTTTATACTTAATATCCTTAAAACGCACTTCGCCGGGTCCATTAATATACAATGCTATCGGCCCATAATTCCCGGTTGAATCTGAAACACCAGTGGGGCCTCTTCCATCGTTAATAAATGTCCTGAGGGTATTTACATCAAGTACACCTTCCCATTGGTTCCAATCGTTAGGACGATAATCCGAATTAAAACGTGCGGGACCACCTCTGCCACCGGCCGCTGCTCCGGCAGCGCCACCACGACCTGCGGCCGCTCCGGCAGCACCTCTGCCTCCTGGTGCTCCCGCGGCATTTCCACCACCCCTGCTTGCCGTTGCATTAGTAGCAAGCGGGACAGCAAAACGAGAAATTCCACCGGGTGCAGGCCTCAGCATATCGCGTTTCAGTTCTTTACCCTGAGCATCCAAAACTACGCGATAAGCCGCAGCAGGTACTCCGTCTTTTACAGAGAGTAATATCCCTTTTATTCCTTCAGGGGTCTTTTCAGCACGTAATAGAATTCCTCCTTCACTCTCGCCAATGATCTTAAACAGCGTATTAAATGTAACATCCTGAAAAGATTTGTCTGATAAAAGCCATCCGCCTGTAGAACCGGGCGTTGCTGTTCCTATTATTTCGCCATTTTCTGCACGCCAGGTTGCCCCGCCCATGCTTTTCCACCCGGTAAGGCTTGAACCTTTAAATGTGTAATCAGGTATAAAACTAAGGCCACGCCCGTTTATATCTCCGGGTGCAGCCTGCCCAAAAGCAAGAGCCACAAGGCTTACTAAGAGGACAGTGGATAAAAAACGTTTCATAATAAAAATTTAAGGTTATTTATATAATTGGTTTTACTTATCCAAACAAAAAGCAGTACCGATAATTAAACCAATACAGCTTTTTGTTTGGATGGTAGCAGTTTTTATTTTTTTGCCGGAGCCGTTTTAACAGGGGCAGGGGCTGCAGATTTTACTGTCGGTTTTGCCGAAGCTGTTGCCTTGCCCTTACTTTTTGTTTGATTCCAAAATAT
>CAISKH010000545.1 GCA_903885865.1 uncultured Mucilaginibacter sp. | reverse complement strand
TTTGCCATGACGCAATGGATGCCGCAAACCAATGCCGCCGAAAAGAAATGTATCCCGCCTTATTATTACAAGGACAATATGTTCCAGGGTATACGCGGTTCGCACTGGATAAGCGGCTCGTGTATGCAGGATTACGGCAGCGTAACCATTATGCCAATAACCGGTAAATTGAAAACCAGGGGTTATTACGCACAGTACAGCCATAAAGAAGAGCACTCAACACCGTACCTGTATAGCGTAAATTTACCCTCCTATAAAATACATACCGCTGTCACGGCCACCCCGCGCTGCGGAATTATTGAAGTTACCACCGATGCCGCCGATAGTTTATACCTCTTAATCATCCCCAACAGCGACTGGGGCGAGGGTTACATAAAAGTTGATGCCAAAAACAATGAGATATACGGCTATAACCCTGTACACCGCATTTACCAGGGCTGGGGCAAACCCGCCGGGTTCAATGGTTATTTTGTTATTAAAGTTGAAAGGGCCATTGGTAAAAACGGCATATTCATTACCGATAACGATGCCATACCCGATACGCTGAAAGGGCGTGTAAACAAGGGCGCGTATGTTGGCTTTAAAGTTCAAAAGGGCGAAAAACTGCATATCCGCATAGGTACATCGTTCACCAGTTTGGCGGGAGCTCGCAAAAACCTGGCTGCCGAATTACCCGGGTGGGATTTTAACGCCGTTGCCGCGACAACTAAAAACACCTGGGAACAGGCTTTAAAGCAAATTGAGATCAGCACTACCAACGAGTCGGACAAGCATATTTTTTACACCTCGCTATATCATTCTATGCAGGCCCCCCATTTGTATAATGATGTGGACGGCACTTACCCCAAATTCTCTTCCAACCATCAATTAGCTAAGATGCCAAAGGGCAATTACTATGAAGATTTTTCGCTATGGGATGTTTTCAGGGCTGAAATGCCGCTGTATGAAATACTAAAACCGACCTTTATCAATAACATTGTACAATCGTTAATGATAAAGGGCGACCAGGGTGGCTGGCTGCCCATTTTCCCATGCTGGAGCAATTATACTTCCGAAATGGTGGGCGATCATACCTCATCCGTTATTACATCGGCCTACTTAAAGGGGATCAGCAGGGATAACGCTGCACATGCTTACGCGCTGATGCGCCAGAACGCGTTCGACCAACCTAAAAGCTGGCAGGACTATGTTGACGGCAAGGGCCGCCGCGCTTTAACCTCTTATTTAAAATATGGCTATATCCCGTTGGAAGACAGCGTGAAGGAGGCCTTTCATAAAATGGAGCAGGTAAGCCGTTCGCTCGAGTACAATTATGATGATTTTGCTTTGGCTCAAATGGCAAAAAAATTGGGGCATACCGAAGACTATAACACGCTGATAAGTAGGTCGCTTTATTATAAGAACCTGTTCGACCCATCAGTGGGTTTTGTTAGGGGGCGCATGAAGAATGGCAGTTTTACCAAACACTTTAACCCTGATTCGACCCAAACCTATATTACCGAAGGTACGCCGCGTCAATACACCTTTTATGTGCCGCAGGACGTACAGGGCCTTACCAAATTGATGGGCGGCCGCAACAAGCTTGAGCTTGCCCTCGACAGCCTTTTCATCAAAGGCGAATACTGGCACGGCAACGAGCCGGGCCACCAGATACCGTTTATGTATGACTATACCGGCAGCCCGTGGAAAACGCAGAAGGCCGTACGCACCATTTTATACGGCGAATACAGCAACGGCCCCGGCGGCCTGGGTGGCAATGACGATGCCGGGCAAATGTCGGCGTGGTATATGTTTGCGTCGATGGGGTTTTATCCGCTTAACCCTATATCGGGCGAGTATCTGTTGTGCTCACCTATCTTCGACAATGTAACCATTAACCTCGATGGCGGCAAAAAGCTGCAGGTGGTTACCCATAAGAAGTCGAAGGCATCCATGTATATCAATGCGGTGAAGTGGAACGGGCAG
>CAISKH010000544.1 GCA_903885865.1 uncultured Mucilaginibacter sp. | reverse complement strand
GTTGACGGTGTCTGTGGATTAGCTTTTAAAGATTAGGTATTAAAGATTGAAGATTGGTTATTGAAGATTAGCTGATTTGTCACATATTAAAAAAATATGCGATGACCGGCCCAATCTTTAATCTTCAATAACCAATCTTCAATAACCAATCTTCACACCAAATAATTCCACCCATGTGTATCAGGCACGTTTCCGTAGCGGATGGCATCGAGTTGGCGGAGCACTTTTTGGGAGAACTCCCGCTCTTTGGGGTCAATTAATGTATATTCTTCACCATTAAGGCTGATAGAGCCAACCGGCGCTATGGTGGCTGCGGTGCCCGCGCCAAACGCATCGGTGAGTTTGCCGTTTTTGGCGCCTTCAATAATTTCGGCTACGGCAACTTTTCGCTCCTCAACGGGGACGCCCATTTCGCGCGCTAAGGTTATAACCGTATCGCGGGTAACGCCATCCAGTATCGTATTCTGCGCCAGGGGGGTTACCAGTTTGCCATCCAACACAAACATAACGTTGGCCGCACCCATTTCTTCCACATATTTATGTTCTTTGGCATCGGTCCATATTAACTGGTCAAAACCTTCCTCTGTAGCTTTGCGGGCCGGCAGCATTGAGCCGCCGTAATTGCCTGATGATTTGGCATAACCCATGCCACCTTCGGCAGCGCGGGTATAATAGGTTTCAACTTTCACCCTCAGCGGTTTAGAAAAATAAGGACCCACCGGGCAAAGGAGTACCATGTATTTATAGTTTTTTGAGGGCTGTACGCCCAAAAATTGGTCGGTAGCGAACATGAACGGCCTGATGTAAAGCGAATGGCCTGGTTGCGCGGGTACCCAGTCGCGGTCAATATCTACAACAGCGGCAAGGCTTTGTAAAAAAACATCTTCGGGCAGGGTTGGCATACACAAGCGTTCGGCCGATTTATTAAAACGGGCCGCGTTTTTGTCCGGACGAAATATAGATACTTTGCCGTCGGTATGTTTGTAGGCTTTTATCCCTTCAAAAAAAGATTGCCCGTAGTGTAACGACGAAATGGCGGGGCTGACCAAAATATGACCATATGGAACAATTTCAAAATTTTTCCAGTCGCCGTCAATATAATCGGCCACCAGCATGTGGTCGGTAAAAGTACGGCCGAAAACAAGGTTGCTAAAATCCGTTTCTTCTAAACGTGATTTGTTGGTTTTGGTGATCTTGATGTCCAGCGTTTCAGTCATGGCTTGTTGTATTAAAAATTCAGGAAGTGCAATTTACCTAATTTACAGCAGGTTTCACAAGGAAAAAGGCGTGAATTTACAATTATTTGATGGTTGCCAAATATTATTTGGTAGGTGGGATGGGCTAGATAATCAAATTAATAATTCGGTTTGTTACACGGATTTAAATTTTATAATTAAATTCCATGCATGAATAAGTTATATCAGTTAATGTCTGTAAGTTGGGTGCTTATTTCAATATGCTCAAGCTGTACAACGTCAATTAAGACGTTCCCAACTAAAAAATCAACCAACATTGGCGTAAAAATGGGTTTGCGTGAAGGAACAATTTTTACAGCGGAGTACGCTCCTCGTATTTTAGATCTACCCGGCATCGATATCAAAAAAAGATTTACACCATCCAAAGAGGATGTTGAGGAAACAGAGAGGATTTTGAGAGAGCAAGTTATTGGAGTTGGCAAATCACACCGAAACCATTACCCCAAGTATCCTGTAAATAAAAACCTAAATAGCTATTTCATGCAATATCTTGGGTTTACCACAGCAAAGGGAGAAAAAATAATTCATGTCAACTTTCTTAGGAATAAAGGTACTTCAAAATATAAACTGAATTTTGATGATGATTATGAAACCATGTTTGGTGGAGGCGACGACTACTGGCAGTTAGATATAAATTTAACAACACAACAAGTAATAGATTTGCGTGTTAACGGAACCATTTAATAATCAAATTAACAGGCCGATTTATTTAGCGGATTTATATTTTAACTCCGCTGTTTGTGTCCGCACAAACAGCATAGCACATAGTTGTCTGTGAGACACAGACAACGGATAGGAAATCCTAATTTAATAGATATGGTGACATGATTTTGTCAGCGTTCACGAGCGTTCACGAAGTGTTCACGAGCGTTCACGCTCAAAATCGTGAACACTTGAACATATTGTTTATCAGTCGGTTAATAAAAATGGAAAATCAATTACCCCAAAATACCCAGCAACACATTCAGCTCATCCACCTTTTCCTGCGAGCCCAGGTGCTCGTACGAGCTGATAAGGTTACGCAGTACGCGTTTAATGATCTCGGTATTGGAGCAGGGCTCATAAAACTGCTTGTCGAAGCTAAGGTTAAGCTGCTTTAAGAACATATCCACATCCCTGCGCCCAAAAATAAACCCCTTGTTAAAAG
>CAISKH010000543.1 GCA_903885865.1 uncultured Mucilaginibacter sp. | reverse complement strand
GTACTCAATATGAGGGCTTTACGGGTGTTCAACAATAGCTACTTCAACATTTTGGGTTTTAATTAAATTTCGGGATAGAGAAGTTATCAGCTTTTCTATCCCCTTTTTGTCTTCGAATATTCATTAAAAAACGAAAAAATGAACCCGGTGGAAAAGCCAGATAAAGAAACATTAAAGCAATGGCATGATGACCCTGCAAACTGGAAGTTGGGAGTATTTTATTATAACAAAAAAGACAAGCGCATTTTCCCCCCAAAAAGAATCAGTGTTTTGGGTTGGACAGTAAATTTTGCAAATCCATTATCCATATTATTCATGTTGGCAATTATCATTTCAATTTTTGTTATAGGTAAATATTCAGGGGTTTGGATTAAAAGGTAGCAACAAGCGAATAGAAAGGCATGAAAGTAAGCTTCAGAATAATTATCAAACATAAAAGCAGATAAATGAATCATATATGAGGTGGTTTCTAATTCTATTCATAACAGTTTTTCTTCTGGCACCGGTTTATGGCCAGAGTGAAAAACCAATTAGCCTCCCCGCTGATTCATTAACAACTAATGGCAGGTGTTTGCCGTCACCCTTTCCCTCGCCACCATTTCCTTTTTCCGATTGGGTGGGTGGGCCGGTTATTGGTGAGCCGTCAAGCCTGCCCGATTACCTGATGCAAGCCATACAAAAAGCTACGAAAAAAAGCTGGGTTAAATGGAACAATGTTGGCATACATATTTTTGGTTGGGTTGATGCAGGAGTAAACGCCAGCACCTCAAAACAAGCCAATACTCCTCAATCTTATGATTTTATTCCTAACAGGCCCTTACTTGACCAGGCTGTTTTAATGATTGAGCGTGACCCTGACGTGGTGCAAACCAAAAAAGCAGATTGGGGCTTTTTAATCAATGGTATTATTGGTGCTGATTATCGTTATACCACAGCCAAAGGCTATTTCAGTAACCAATTGCTGCAACACAATAATATATACGGCTGGGACCCCACGCAGATTTATGGACTAATATATGTGCCACAAATAGCGCAGGGGATGCTTATCAAAGTTGGTCGTTTTATTTCTCCTTCCGATATTGAAGCGCAGTGGGCGCCACAAAACTATATGTATTCGCACTCACTAATGTTTACTGTTGACCCATATACGTATACGGGTGTAAATATTACTATAAGGGTTCATCCGCAGTTTCAATTTGAAGTAGGCGTACACGGAGGCAACGATATGGCTATATGGAGTAATTCAGCTCAGCCTAATGGCTCGCTTATGTTACGGTGGGTAGCAAAGGATAATAAAGAGTCTGTTTATGGTGGGCTTGCATCTATTGGTAGCGGGCAATTTAAAAATGCCCACGACGATTTGCAGCAGTTGGTGTTTGTATGGGGCCATAAGTTTAGTGAACGATTCCATATGATGACAGAGGCATATTATATGTGGCAGTTTAATGCAGCCTTAGAAGGAACAGCCATATTTGGCCCGGCACAATACGGCCAGGGTGGTGGTGAGGGCCCCATTATACCGGGCAGATCTGAAGCAATTGGTTTGGTAAATTACTTTCAGATTTTTTGCGGGCCGAAAGATTATGTATCTGTCAGAAATGATGCACTAAATGATGTTGAGGGACAAAGAACAGGTTTCGCTACATGGTATACCAGCCATACATTTAGTTGGTCGCATCACTTTACCGATTTTGTATTG
>CAISKH010000542.1 GCA_903885865.1 uncultured Mucilaginibacter sp. | reverse complement strand
GTATTTTGGTATTAACTACTTTCACAGTCATGTAAATTTCGTTCCTGCCTTTTCGAATTCTTTTTTCCTCGTTATCATTTTAGGCGGCGTGGTTTTCGGCACTGTTTCCTTTCTTTTTATTGAAAGCTTTGTGCTCACAGAGTCCCTGATAAAAAGGTGGAGACTAAATGAATACCTGAAAAACCTGATAGGCGGTCTGGCACTGGTAGGGCTTATCTTTCTTTTCTCAGATAAATATACCGGGTTGGGCATTCAAAGTATCGAAAGGGAACTGAACGGACAACAATACGCCTTTTGGTACGACTTTTTACTCAAGATGCTTTTCACCATCATCACTCTCAGTTTTGGAGGAAGTGGCGGGGTGGTAACACCTATGTTTTTCATTGGCTGTGCAGCGGGCAGTTACTTTGCCCAATTATTACACCTGGATAACGCCACCTTCGCAGCTATTGGTATGGTGAGTTTACTTTCAGGGGCGGCCAACACGCCCATTGCAGCCAGCATCATGGGTCTCGAACTTTTCGGACCTGAAATAGCACCCTACGCAGCTATTAGTTGTGTGATAGCTTTCTTAATGACCGGTCACCGTAGCATATATCCTTCGCAGATATTATCGATGAAAAAAACTGCCAGTATGCAGGTAAACGTGGGCGGTGAAATGCACGATATTGAAACGTCTATCAGCTCAAAGGCAAGATGGAGATTATACCGGCCCTGGAAGTTCTTTAAGTAGTTGCATGCTCAAATCACTTCCAAAATGTTACTATCAAACCACCGGTTACCACCATGGCACCCCCAACCATAACCGGCAACGTAGGCAGCGTGTGAAAAGCAATAAAATTAATGATCTGCCACACTACAAATAAAACCGCAATGTATAGGCCGGCCACCTGCCCGAACTCCACCGGTGCCAGGTTTAGAGAAAAACCGTAAACGAACAACATCAGGGCACCTAAACACATCAACCCTAATCTCACAGCCCCAGTGTTTTTATAAATAGCGGTACGCACAATGGCATCGCCGCTAACTTCAAAAACAGTTGCTATCAGAATAAAAAAAACAGGGTGAATGTTTTGAATTGCCTTCATCATAACATGGGGTTTATGCCTCTGTAATCTTACTAAAATTTTGCCCGACCATGCCGGTATTAGAATCTTTTCATTTCAACATGCAGGTTTTCATCCGGTTATCCGGAAAAAAAGAAAGGGGCCGAAGCCCCTTTCCATCACCCATAAAACAAAATCCGATGAAAAGAACGATGTGTTACTTTTTAACGAGCAACTTAAAGAATTGATCAAGCTGCGGTAATATGATAATCCGGGTACGGCGGTTAAGTGCCCTTCCCTCCTTATCACCATTCGAAGCGAGGGGGATATACTCGCTTCTTCCCGCTGCCGACATTCTTTCCGGCCTGATGTTATACTGAGATTGGAGGATTCTGATTACGGAGGTAGCACGCTTTACGCTCAGGTCCCAGTTATCCTGTATAGCGTCGGTGTGCATCGGCACGTTGTCGGTATGGCCTTCTACCATAAAGTCCATATCGGGGTAAGCGTTCAAAACTTTAGCCACTTTGCCAAGCACTTTCCTGGCAGCTTCCGTCACTGCATATTTGCCGCTGTTGAATAGGAGCTTATCGGAAATATCGATGTAGACCACGCCTTTCTCTACCTTGATATTAATGTCTTTATCATTGATATCGTTCAGCGCGCCTTTCAGGTTCATTACCAACTCCATGTTC
>CAISKH010000541.1 GCA_903885865.1 uncultured Mucilaginibacter sp. | reverse complement strand
CTGGTCCCAGCCCTCTACACATTTAAAGTCATACACTATTTCGGTTTTAGGCAGCGCCATCAGTTCCTGCAGGGTAATATTCAATGTTTCTCCCGATTGCTTTTTTACCTCAAGTTTCCACGTAGCCGGGTCGAATTTTTTATTGGCTTCTATGCCGATATCACCGTTTACCCGCACCCGTTTAGCCGCCATTTCTTTCGGATAAGTTTTAACCAAATGGTTATTGCTGAAAACCTTTCTGAAAACCAGTTCGGTTTTATTAAGCGCCCTGCGCAGCGGCTTGCGCGCGCCCGCGGTAATGCCTGCAATTTCATTCGGCGAATTATAGAGCCAGCGCCATCCGCCATAGGCTCCCGCGGCGATCACCGTGAAAGCGGTAAACGAAATGAAATTCCGCCTGTTGATCTTTTGATCGATGGTAAGCGGTTTTTTACCTTTTTTCGTCTTCATGAGCTGCTTGTATAATTGTTTTGGGTTGTTCGTCAATAACTTCAAAGCCTGAAATAACCGAACTGAAATTACTCCATCCCGCCAGTACAACCTGAACAATATGGATCACGAAAAAAAATACATAACCCAGGGTAAGAGCAAAATGTAATATCCTGGCAAAATGATAGCCGCCGCATAGCAACGCTAAGTAATAAAATTGCACCGGCTTATAGATAGCCAGCCCGGTAATTACCGAGCCTATACCCATTATAATTATAGCAGTATACGCAATACGCTGCGCGGCATTATATTTATTTTGCGGGGGTACGGTCTTGCGGATATGCAGATCATGAAGCAATACCAGCCATGCCTCTTTAAATGAATGGCGGTTGGGCACCAGCTGCCTCCACTCGCCTGAAAAAATAGTGTACAATATGTATAATACGCCATTCAGGGTAAAGAACCACATGAAAAGGAAGTGAAAAGCCATACCTTCGGCGAGGCGCTGGGGTATATGCAATGTATTATAAAACCACTCCGGGAAAAAGCGCACAAACGTATGGCCGAACAGGGTAACGGAATACACATCATTGGCCCAATAAATGAGCATCCCGCTCCATATCATGATGGTGAGTATAGGGAAGTTTACCCAATGGCACCACCGCATGGCCAAGGAATGTTTTTCTTTAATCTGTTTCATTTAAAGTAAAGCAATGATTGTGATGAGTGAATTTAGTAATAATATTTAATGATTTGAACACCGGGTTTAACCCGCTGCCTGAAATTCTTCTTTTGCCGCGCCTAAAATTTCGCCAGTAACCGTGTTTTGCAATATCCCGATTATCTCCCAGTTTTGCGGGTTAAAGCCGGCAGGCAATGTCAGACTTTCCGTACCAACGTTACCATTGTTTAACGGCACACTTTGCAGCTTGCGTACAATTTGTACATGCGACAGGCTGCGCCCTTTATTTTCTCCGGCTTTTACATTAGTTTGGGCGTTGTTTTGCACCAGAGCCAATATTAGCATGTTATTTTTTCCGCTTCCTTCTGCGCGGTAATGAACTGTTGCTTTACCGGGGCCCGCTTTGAGGCCGCTTAATGTTATTTGGGCCGATTCGGGGTTTTGAAGTCCGGCAGTAATGGCATTACGCAGGGTGTTTTCTTCTGAACCGACAAATGCTTTTTTTCCATTAACTACTATCTGCGGTGTATATACATCCACCCGCAAGCGCTGCGAATACATTTGCTGCCTCTTGGTATAATCTACACTGCTGAACGCGTCTTTCCAACCCAGGTGGTTCCAGTAATCTACATGTAAAGCCAGGATATAAACCGGCTGGCCAATGTATTCCTTTTGTATTCGTGCAACCAATTCATCGGCAGGCGGACAGCTTGAACAGCCTTCGGAAGTAAAAAGCTCAACAACTGCAAAGCCTTTGCCTGGTATATAATTTGTTTTAACGGATGGTTTTATATTGATAAACGCAGTTACCGCCAGCGCGGTTATTGCGAGTGTAGCAGTAAGGATAAATATTTTTATGCTTTTCATTTTATAAAT
>CAISKH010000540.1 GCA_903885865.1 uncultured Mucilaginibacter sp. | reverse complement strand
CCGTTTTTGTATTTATTTAAAAAATGCTGCGCCTGCAAAAAATAACTGTTTGTGCGGATTTCATCCTCGTTCACCGGTTCAGAAATAGCGGTTTCGGGCCATATAAAAAATTCGGTATTAACCTGGCCAAGTGAATCAGACAGTTGGGTTAATATATTTAGCTGCTTGCCAACAGGTATACTCCCCGCTTTAAAATAAGGGTCGATATTGGGCTGCACCACCACAATGTTTGCAGGGTCGGGTTGCTCTTTAAACAAGCAATATTTATAAAGCGAAAAGCCTATCGGCAATACTAAAACAGCAACTAATGCAATAGCGAGTTGTTGCCTGGCAGGTTTGGTTTGGGTTTCGCTAAAGCCAGTATAAATTAAAAATATAAGGATATTAATAACCCATATCCAGCTAGTACCGCCATAAACCCCGGTATATTCATACCATTGCACCCATTGATGCATTACCGCGAAACCGTTGCCCAGCGTCATCCACGGGAAACTCAGGTCCCAGGTTTGGTGCAGGTATTCGTAGCCTATCCAAAAACATACTAAACCTGCTAAGCCCCAATTGCGGTTAGTGGCCAGCCTGAAACGATAATATAGCCAGCAAGCAGTTGCCATCAATAACGGCCCTAACGAATAAGGAATCAACGAAATAGGTATCGCTGTAACCGGCCCGATTATTTTTAAGGAATTATATACCCAATAAATACATAAAGTGTTCCATATAAAAAATCCCAGGAAGGTTATGCCAAATATTTGCTTCCCTTTGTTGACGGATGTGGATTTGATGATGTTCTCTACCGCGATCAGCATCGGTACCAGTCCGAAAAATAAAAACACGGTGGTATAATGCATAGGCGGCCAGGCTAACCAAAGCAACAAGCCTGAGAAAATGGACAGAAGGATGTTTTTTTTCATATTATATTTAGTACCATCTGCAATAAGGTTTATTTTTTTATGTCAATTTTCCCCATCACACATATCACAAACTCGCCCTTTAAAGGATGCGTTTCAAAATAGGTTTTAACCTCAGCAACCGTACCCCGAACTGTTTCCTCAAACATTTTCGTGAGTTCCCTTGAAACAGAAATTTGTCGTTCAGCTCCAAAATAAATAGCAATTTCATCCAGCGTTTTTAATAAACGGTGCGGCGATTCATAAAGTATTAGGGTACGTTCCTCCTGTGCTAAAAATTTATACCGGGTTTGGCGTCCTTTTTTCAAAGGTAAAAATCCTTCAAAACAAAATCTATCCGTGGGGAACCCCGAGTTAACCAGCGCCGGCACAAAGGCTGTAGCGCCGGGAAGGCACTCCACCGCTATCTCATTTTTTAAAGCCTCACGCACCAAATAAAATCCCGGATCGGAAATGGCAGGCGTACCGGCATCGGATATTAAGGCTATATTTTTACCCTCCTTTAAAAACCGGATGACCTCGCCCGCCGACTGGTGTTCATTATGCTGATGATGCGAAAAAACTTTCTGATGAATATCAAAATGCTTCAACATTGGCGCAGACGTGCGGGTATCTTCGGCCAGTATCAGGTCCACCTCCTTTAAAATACGCAAAGCCCTCAGCGTAATATCTTCGAGGTTGCCTATCGGGGTGGGTACGAGGTATAGTTTGCCGGTTTGGATCATGGTTTATAGTTCATGGTTCATAGTTGATGGTTTGTTTTGGTTCTGCTTATCTTGTTTTTAATAAATGGCTATGATTTATGAACCATCAACCACGAACTATTTGCAATTTGGCCATGAACCATGAACCATAAACTATGAACTAATTATATCTTTGCCTTAAAATAAAATCAATGCTGCAAGTTAGTTATATCCGCGATAACAGGGAACAGGTTTTAGAACGTTTGGCTGTAAAAAATTTTAAACAGGCTGAATTAATTGATGAAATTATTCAATTAGATGATGACCGCCGTCAAACCCAGGCTAAATCGGACAATGTTTCGGCCGAAGCAAACGCTGCTGCAAAGCAGATAGGCGACTTCATGCGCAACGGAAAAAAGGAAGAAGCCGAAGCCCTGAAATCAAAAACCGGTATATGGAAAGAGGATATAAAAAAATACAATGAGCAGTTAGCGGCTATTGAAGAAGAACTATATCAAAAATTAGTATTGTT
>CAISKH010000539.1 GCA_903885865.1 uncultured Mucilaginibacter sp. | reverse complement strand
GTAGTAATATCTTTAAATATAATGCCCGGCTTCGGGAAATCGGGTATATCGCGTACGGCCGCTTTTATTTGCTGTTCTATCATTTAAAAACTAAATATGGTTCAATTTTACGCAAAATTCCGTCATCCAATATCGCTATGTTTTTCATATCAGCGACAGACCGGTAATCGCCGTGCTGTTTGCGGTATTGAATAACCGCGTTGGTTTGTTTATTGGTGAGATAGGGGAATTTCCGCAGCCCCTCAAAATCAACCTCGTTGATCTTTATTTTAGTGATATGCGCCGGGTTAATGCTTATCTGATCTTTTATTTCGGCATATTTCGTAGTATCAATACCATATACTTCTTTTAGCTGTTCTTTATTTAAAAACCCGCCCAGCCTTTGCCGGTAAGCTATTATACGTTGGGCGAATGCAGGTCCAATGCCCCTTACCCGTGTTAGCTTAGCCGAGTCGGCGCTGTTAATTTCAATCTCCTCGCCGGGGGCAAGTTTGTTAGCCGTGTATTCCTTGCCGGGGATATTAATATAGGGTTCAAGGCGCTTATAGTCATCTGCAGTTATGCCATATATTTTTTGCACATCCTCCTTTTTATTAAAGTGGCCGCCTTTAGCTTCGTAATGTTTGATGATGCTGATCTGCCGTTCACTTAAACCCAGTTGTTTCCATTGTTCGCCGGGCAAATTATTCGGGTTAAAAACAAACAGCACGGGATGGGCCGCTTTTTCATCCGACAGCGGTTCGTCTGAAGCCGGGTAACCTGAAGTGTTATTGCCTTTAGCGCTGTTCAGTAAGGCTACATCTTTATCAAAATCTTTAATGTTTATTGCACTATCTTTGCGGAACAGTTGAAAAACATAGGGCGCTGCCAATACCACCGCGATTATAATAAGCAGTATGACCATTCCGTTCCATTCTTTTTTGGTTATGGACAGGTATTTTTTTATGCGCGATCTCATGTACCGGTTAAATATGCCATTAAAGTAATAAATTATAATATTTACTTTTATACACCTATCTGTTTTAAATGAAAATAATAACCACCGAAGAGTTTGCAGAGGCCACCGGGCTTGATAAATTACACCTTCCCGGGCTTGCACCTTTCCTGATGGAGCTGATGAAAATTAACCAGGTAAATGACCTGTTCGCGGCAGCACAACCCAAACAGGGCATTGAATTTATAGACGCTATTTTAAAGGGCTGTGGTGTTGAAATTAAATTTGACGAAAATGAACTTAAAAACATACCCGCCAACGGCAGTTTTATTGCCATAGCCAATCATCCTTACGGTGGTATTGAGGGCTTGGTATTGTTAAAAATGCTGTTAATGGTAAGGCCCGACGCTAAGCTGATGGCTAATTTTCTACTCAAAAAAATACCCAACCTGAGTGATTATTTTATAGCGGTAAACCCTTTTGAAAATATTGATCATTCATCCAGCATCAGCGGGTTAAAAAACACTTTACAGTTATTGGCTGATGGCGCGCCCATAGGCATCTTCCCAGCGGGCGAGGTATCAACCTTCAAAATAAATAAGCAACAGGTTACCGACCGCTTATGGCACCCTGTAGTGGGTAAAATAATAGCAAAGGCAAAAGTGCCCGTTGTTCCTATTTACTTTCATGGAAATAACGGCCTGTTGTTTAATTTGCTGAGTTTAATACACCCTACTTTACGTACGGCCAAACTTCCATCAGAATTATTTAACAAACAGGGGCGCACCATCCGCCTGCGTATAGGCAAACCCATTCGCTTTGAGGATATTCCCGACCATAATAACGGCGCTAAACTGCTTAATTTTTTAAGGGCCCGAACCTATGCCCTGGGTACCGGGCTGGATGAGGAAAAAAAGCTATTAAATCCCCGCAATCTTTTCAAAATAAAAAAAAACCAGCAAGAGATAGTTGACCCTATTGGCGCTGCCCTGCTGGAAAAGGAAATTGAGCAATTACGTGATGAGTATACTGTTTGGGTGGAGAAAAATTATGAAGTATTTATTGTCCCCACACCGGTTATCCCCAACGTGATACGCGAAATAGGACGGCTACGCGAGATAACTTTCAGGGAGGTTGGCGAAGGCACCAACAAAGCTACCGATTTGGATGAGTATGATATTTATTACCACCACCTGTTTATTTGGGATAACGAAACAAAAATGGTGGTTGGCGCCTACCGTATAGGGTTGGGCGACGAGATATTTTATAGCCTGGGCAAAAACGGTTTTTATATAACCGAACTGTTTAAAGTAAAAGAACAGTTTACACCAGTACTAAAAAAGAGCCTGGAGCTTGGCCGCTCGTGGATACGTAAGGAATACCAGCAAAAACCACTCCCCTTGTTTTTGTTATGGAAAGGGATTTTGAAGTATTTGATAGATAACCCGCGTTACCAGTATTTAATAGGGCCGGTAAGCATCAGCAATTCGTTTTCACGTTTCTCAAAATCATTGATAGTGGATTATATTAACCGCAATCATTTCGACCATGAAATGGCGCAGTATGTTAAGCCACGCAAACAGTTCAAGGTTGATTTTTCAAGTATAGATACCGATCTTCTCATGAGCAGTGAAGATACCCTGAAAGGGCTTGATAATTTAATATCGGAAGTTGAAACCCGCAATATTAAAGTGCCGGTACTACTGCGCCAGTATATGGCGCTCAATGCGAAGATCATCAGCTTTAACATCGACCCTAAATTTGCCGATTGCCTCGACGGGTTTTTAGTGCTTGACCTGGAGAAAGTGCCGCGGGATATTTTGGAGAAGTTAGGGAAGAATTTATAGAGCCCCACCCAACC
>CAISKH010000538.1 GCA_903885865.1 uncultured Mucilaginibacter sp. | reverse complement strand
GTTCCGGGCATTACATTCAGGCCCGACGGAACGGTAATAGTTGGCCCCGATATGATGACCGGTAACCAGGGGATCTTTGCCGGTGGGGATATGGTGCCCGGCGAACGAAGCGTAACAGTAGCAATAGGGCATGGCAAAAAGGCCGCTCGTTATATCAACGGCCACTTACAGGGAAACCCTTATATATCTGCCACTAAGCAACCTGTTGTAAACTATGAGCGATTGCACCGCTGGTATACAACCCATGCGCCGCAAACGGAACAAGGAGAGCTATCTGCAGAACTAAGGAACGGAAATTTTGATGAAGTTAGGGCCGGTTTGACAGAGGCCGAAGCTCTTTTTGAAGCACAAAGGTGCTTGTCATGCGGCAATTGCTTTGAATGTGACGGTTGTTTTGGTTCATGCCCGCAAAACGCGATTATTAAGCTTGGCGCCGGCAAACGTTATATATTCAATTATGATCAATGCACGGGCTGTGCAGTTTGTTTTGAACAATGCCCCTGTCATGCAATAGAAATGGTACCTGGAGCTTAAACAACCTCAGGACGTTAAAACGAAATCGAAAATGATGAATAATACGCCTGTAATTGCCACCCTTGATGGAAATGAAGCCGTTGCCTATGTGGCTTACCGGGTGAATGAAGTATGTGCAATTTACCCCATAACCCCCGCATCTACAATGGCGGAATTTGCTGATGAATGGGCCGCTGCGGGCAAATTGAACATATGGGGCAATATCCCGGAAGTGATCGAAATGCAGAGTGAAGGCGGTGCAGCCGGCGTGGTGCATGGTTCTTTACAAACAGGAGCGCTCACTACAACCTTTACAGCTTCCCAGGGCTTGTTACTCATGTTGCCCAATATGTTTAAAATTGCAGGTGAACTCACTTCAACGGTTTTTCATGTTGCCGCAAGATCTTTGGCAGCACAGGCATTGTCCATCTTTGGCGATCACAGCGACGTAATGGCTGCCCGTACAACAGGCTTCGCCATGCTTGCTTCGGCCTCGGTACAGGAGGCACACGATATAGCCCTCATCAGCCATGCCGCGACGCTGAAAGCGCGAATACCTTTCATTCATTTTTTTGACGGTTTTCGTACGTCGCACGAGATCAATAAGATCAGCCTGCTTTCGGAAGGGCAGATAAAGGCAATGATCGATGACAAGTTGGTCTATGAACACAGAGGGCGCAGCCTGAGTCCGGATAACCCTTTTATCAGGGGAACTGCCCAAAACCCTGACGTGTATTTCCAGGCACGGGAAACGGTGAACCCTTTTTATGCAGCAACACCCGGTATCGTCCAGGAAACGATGGATGCCTTCGGCTCACTTACGGGCCGTTATTACAGCACATTCGAATATGCCGGTGACCCAAACGCGGAAAGAATAATTGTAGTGATGGGATCCGGGGCAGAAACAGTTAAGGAAACGGTTAAAATACTACAGGCGGACGGGGAGAAAGTGGGCGTGATCCAGGTTCGGCTTTACCGGCCGTTCTCGTTGGCTCATTTGCTTGAAGCGCTACCCCCCACAGCGAAAAAAATAGCGGTGCTTGACCGTACAAAAGAGCCGGGAGCCGGCGGCGAACCACTATATCAGGATATTGTTACTAATATATTCACCGCTTTCAACGAAGGGCTTAGATCGCACCTGCCTAAAATAGTGGGCGGCAGGTACGGATTGTCCTCAAAGGAATTTACACCGGCAATGGTAAAAGCTATTTTTAATGAGCTCAATGCCCCTGCGCCTAAAAACGGGTTTACCATTGGCATTAATGACGATGTATCCCATACCAGCCTGCCTTTTGACCCTTCTTTCAGCATAGAGCCCGCAGACAGGGTATGCGCGCTTTTTTTTGGATTGGGTGCTGATGGAACGGTTGGCGCTAATAAGAACAGCATAAAAATAATAGGTGAGGAAACGGATTTGTATGCGCAGGGTTATTTTGTTTATGATTCGAGGAAATCGGGGGCACAAACCGTTTCCCATCTGCGTTTTGGCAAGGACCCGATCCATGCACCTTATTTGATAGAACAAGCTGATTTTATTGCCTGCCATAAATACAATTTCACCGGAAAGGTTGATATGTTAAAGTATGCAAAACCCGGAGCGGTTTTTTTACTGAACAGCCCTTACGGACCGGATGAAGTTTGGGATGAACTACCCCGCCGAGTGCAGGAACAGCTCATTGAAAAGAAATTAAAACTCCATGTTATTGATGCATCAAAAGTTGCTGAGGCGGCAGGAATGGGTCAGCGTATAAATACCATTATGCAAACTTGCTTCTTTGCACTTTCAGGCGTATTGCCATTCGGCGAAGCAATTAACCAGATCAAAAAATCGATCCGTAAGTCATACAAATCCAAAGGGGAAGCGATTGTGTTAAAAAATTTCAAGGTGGTGGATGATAGCCTGGAACATTTATATGAGGTAAAGGTTCCTGCCATTGCTACCGGCATGTTGTCCCCTTTGTCGACTGTACCAGCACAAGCGCCGGATTTTGTGCAAAAAGTTACCGCCGTCCTTTTAGCCGGGGAAGGCGATTCATTGCCGGTTAGTTTACTACCGATAGACGGTACGTACCCAAGCGGCACTACCAGATGGGAGAAAAGAAACATCTCGGATGAAGTAGCTGTATGGGAGCCGGATATTTGTATCCAATGTGGTAATTGCAGCTTTGTATGCCCGCATAGTGTAATCCGTTCAAAATTTTATCATAAGGACCATATTGATACTGCCCCGGAACAATTCAGCTCCGCTCCTATCAACGCGCGTGGTTTCCCCGAAACCCGTTATACTTTGCAGGTATATTTTGAAGATTGCACAGGATGTAACCTTTGCGTACAGGTATGCCCGGTTACAGATCCGGCCAATACCGCACGCAAAGCGATCAACCTGCAGCAAAAACCCGATCCCGAAAAGGAAAGAGAAAATATCAGCTTTTTTGAACACCTTCCGGTTAATGATCGGGCAGCGGTGGATTTTTCTTCAGTAAGGGGGGCGCAATTCCTGGAACCATTATTTGAGTTTTCCGGCGCCTGTGCCGGTTGCGGGGAAACTCCCTATATTAAGGTGCTCACCCAGCTTTTTGGTGACCGTTTGCTGGTAGCGAATGCCACAGGATGCTCATCCATATACGGGGGCAACCTGCCCACAACGCCCTGGTCGGTAAATAAAGACAATAAAGGGCCGGCATGGTCTAATTCGCTGTTCGAGGATAACGCGGAATTTGGTTTAGGCATGCGTATTTCTACAGATAAGCAATTGGCGATTGCGAGGATGCTGGTTGAAGAGTTGAGGCCGGTATTAGGCGACAAAGCAACGGATGATCTGCTTCATTCTCCGCAGCAACTGGAGTCGGAGATCGGCCAACAACGGATTCGGGTTGCAGAACTTAAAAAGAAATTATTACAAATGACCGATCCTTTGGCGGCTAAATTATTATCCGTCGCCGACCAGTTGGTACAAAGAACAGTTTGGCTGATCGGCGGGGATGGCTGGGCCTACGATATTGGATCGGCAGGCTTGGATCATGTATTGTCGACAGGACGAAATGTAAATATACTGGTATTGGATACAGAAGTATATTCGAATACAGGCGGACAGATGTCAAAGGCCACCCCTACGGCGGTCACAGCTAAATTTGCGGCGGCAGGTAAGAAAGTTGGCAAGAAGGATCTGGCCCTGCAGGCCATCTCCTATGGGAATGTTTATGTTGCCCAGGTAGCCATGGGTGCAAATCCGCAGCAGACTTTGCTGGCCATGAGGGAAGCGCAGGCTTATAACGGGCCATCGCTTATATTGGCCTATAGCCATTGCATAGCCCATGGGATAAATATGGAGAAAGGCTTAGATCAGCAGAATCTGGCAGTAGCAAGTGGTTACTGGCCTCTTATCCGGTATAATCCTGCTTTGCGGTCAGCCGGAAAAAATCCTTTCGTTCTGGATTCACCCCGGCCCAGTATTCCATTCGGTGACTATGCGAATAACGAATTACGCTACAAGAGCCTTGCTGCTGTTAATCCAACGGAAGCGGAACATTTGCAGGCAATCGCACAGGAACTGGTCAACCTTCGCTGGAAAACCTATGAGGATATGTCCGGTTGGAAAGCTGAAGCATTCACCCCGGTAACTTAATTTTTTAATTTAATGCAAGAAAATGAAGTGGTTAACTAAATTATTACAATATAAGACATGTCTGAAAGCCCGGTAAATTCATAAATTTACATTTTCTTAACAAGCACAGGCCTAACAACAGACCATTCTTATATTGTAAACACTATTATTTAATATAAATATTTATTTATGATTATTGGCATATTAAAAGAACCCTCGTTTGAATCAAGGGTTTCATTACTGGCTGCAGAAGCTGGTGCTTTAACCAAAAGCGGCGTCACCGTTTGGGTAGAACCGGGCGCGGGACTGAAGGCTTTTTGTACAGATGAGGATTACACTGGTAATGGTGCATTGATAAAACCGAGGCAAGACATTTTTAATAAGGCTGATGTTTTATTGTGCATAAATTATGAGGATGTTCCTGTATCCCTGAAGGATAAGGTATTCATTGGCGTTTATCGTCCCATATACAATCTTCCGCAGGTGGAAGATTGGGTTAAACAAGGCCACACTGTATTCAGTTTGGATATGCTCCCGCGCACTACAAGGGCGCAAAGCATGGATGTATTGAGTTCCCAGGCAAATATTGCGGGTTATAAGGCGGTTGTTATAGCAGCATCCCTGTATCCCCACTATTTCCCGATGATGATGACTGCTGCAGGGAGTTGCGCGCCTGCAAAAGTGCTGGTAATTGGGGCGGGCGTAGCAGGCTTGCAAGCAATTGCCACTTCGCGTCGTTTAGGCGCCGTGGTTGAGGTGTTCGATACCCGACCGGCGTCAAAACAGGAAGTTATGAGCCTCGGGGCAAAGTTTATTGAGGTTGAAGGCGCTGCAGACGCGTCAAAAGCAGGTGGTTATGCCGTAGACCAAACCGAAGATTTTCAGGAAAGACAAAAGCAAAAGATCGCTGAAAGCATTAAAAAAGCAGATATCGTTATCACTACAGCCCAGATATTCGGGAAAAAGGCGCCGGTGTTGGTAACTAAGGAGATGGTTGCCACCATGAAGGCCGGTTCGGTAATTATCGACCTGGCTGCATCCACCGGAGGCAATACCGAGGTAACAAAAGATAATAAAACTATTATTTTCAATAACGTCACCATAGTAGGCGATTCAAACCTTGCCGCTTCTGCATCTTCCGATGCCAGTAAACTGTACGGAAAAAACATATCAAATTTTCTCAAACTACTCATCAGTAAAGAAGGCACAGTATCGCTGAATTTTGAAGACGATATTATAAGCAACGCCTGTATCACACACCAGGGAGAAGTTATTTCCCCAATCATTATTAAAAACTATAATTATGCAAACATTACTTGATTTCGTTCAGAACAACCTTCAACAATTTTATATTGTAATACTTTCTGTTTTTTTGGGGATAGAAGTTATTTCAAGAGTTCCCTCGGTTTTACATACGCCTTTAATGAGCGGTGCAAACGCCATTCACGGGGTAATCATCATAGGGGCCATTATCGTAATGGGAGAAGCACCCTCTGATAATTACCTGGTATTAGCATTAGGTTTTATGGCAGTAATAGTTGGTACCATAAATGTAGTTGGCGGTTTTGTAGTGACCGACAGAATGCTGGAAATGTTTAAAACCGGCAAACAAGCATCATCTAAACAGATAAAAGAAAATTAACATGCAGACCAATATATTATCACTTTGTTACCTAATCGGATCAGTTTCGTTTATTATAGGGCTAAAAATGTTATCACATCCTGCAACTGCGCGTAAGGGCAACCTGGCAGCGGCGGCGGGTATGGCTATTGCCATTGCCGGTACGCTTTTTCTATACCGGCCGGCCGGTATAGAATTTCATAATTTTCAATGGATTGGGAGCGCGCTGATCATAGGGACGGTTATCGGTTCGGTAGCGGCACGAAAGGTAAAAATGACGGCGATGCCCGAAATGGTGAGCCTGTTTAACGGCATGGGCGGCTTATGCGCCGCGCTCATTTCTATTGTTGAATTCGGCCATATAGCGCAGGACCATGCCGCCATGCATGTACTTTCCATAATAGCGGGGATGATCATTGGCAGTGTTTCTTTTTCAGGAAGTATGATCGCTTACGGAAAGCTAAGCGGCAAAATAACAGACCATGCTTTTCGTGGCCAGCATATTTTCAACCTTGTGATATTGTTTGTTATATTGGTAATGAGCGCTTTAATTGTGATGGGGTATATAGCGGTCCCTATTTTTATTTTCTGCATCATCCTGGCTTTGTCGCTTGTCTATGGAATCTTGTTTGTATTGCCTATTGGGGGAGCAGACATGCCCGTAGTTATTTCTTTGTTAAACTCATTTACCGGCATAGCAACTGCATGTGCCGGTTTTTTATATAATAACCCGGTAATGCTTACCGGTGGTATCCTGGTAGGTTCTGCCGGGGCCATCCTTACCATCCTGATGTGCAATGCCATGAACCGCTCTTTAAAAAATGTGCTCATCGGCTCATTCGGCGGGGCTAAAGGTGCTTCGGGCCCCGCTGCCGGCGGAGAGGGCGCCTATAAGGAAATAAGCTTAAATGATGCGGCAATGGTAATGGGTTATGCGCATAAGGTTATCATTGTTCCCGGCTACGGCCTGGCAGTGGCCCAGGCGCAGCATGCCTGCCACGAACTGGAAAAATCATTGCGCGAAAATGGTGTTGAAGTAAAATATGCCATTCACCCGGTTGCAGGGCGTATGCCGGGGCATATGAACGTATTGTTAGCTGAAGCAGATGTATCCTATGATGATCTGCTGGAATTAGAACCTGCAAACGAGCAATTCAGCTCCGCCGATGTGGTGCTCATATTGGGGGCGAACGATGTGGTTAACCCCGCTGCCGAGAATGATCCGGCCAGCCCCATTTATGGTATGCCTATTCTTGAGGTCGGAAAAGCTAAATTGGTGATCGTAAACAAACGCAGTATGCGGCCGGGTTATGCCGGTATTGAGAATCAGCTTTTTTTTCTGCCGAATACCTCTATGCTTTTTGGCGACGCCAAAGATGTTTTGCAGCAATTGATCAGCCAGGTTAAAGCGCTTTAGATAAAAAAATCAGGATCAGAAAGTAAAAACCAGGGATAAAAATAAAAAAAATGGGATTAAACGATTCCCTTTAGATGGAATTTTATTATACGCTGAACACCCTTAATTGTATAAAAACATTCAACCTCGTAAAAAACCAATTAAATTGCCCGTTAACCAGTAAAACCAAGTTTTCCTGTAAAAAATGATTAATTATTTTTAATTTTGCGGGTTAATGAAAGCTTTCATTACTAAAGAACATAAAAACCTCTAATTGAAACCGACAGACGAAAAAAATCCGGAATATTTCCACAAGGTAGTGGATTGTCAATATGCTTGTCCCGCACACACCCCCGTACCTGAATATATAAGGCTGGTTGCCGCAGGAAAATATACCGAAGCGTATATGATCAACTGGGAATCGAATGTTTTCCCCGGTATTTTGGGCCGTACCTGCGACCGCCCATGCGAACCTGCTTGCCGGCGCGGACGAATAGAAGAAGAACCTGTAGCCATTTGCCGCCTTAAACGCGTAGCCGCGGATAATAAGCACGATGTACGATCGCTTATGCCCCGGGTTCCTTTTGAAAAAAACGGGAAACGAATAGCCCTGATAGGCGGCGGCCCCGCATCGCTTACCGTAGCGCGCGATTTGGCCCCGCTTGGTTATGAGATACATTTATATGATGAGCAGGATGCCGGCGGCGGTATGATGCGTACCCAGATACCCTCGTTCCGTTTACCCCTCGAGGTATTGAATGAAGAAGTGGATTACGTATTGGATATGGGCATTCATACCCAGTTTAAAACTTATGTATCAAGCCTGCAGGAAATTCTTGACAAAAACTACGACGTGGTTTTTGTGGGGACCGGTGCCCCGCGTGGGCGCGACCTGGTTATTCCGGGCCGCAAAGAAGGTGCCGTAAATATCCATATCGGTGTAGATTGGCTAACCAGCGTGGCTTTTGAGCATACCAATAAAATAGGAAAGAAAGTTATTGTGCTAGGCGGTGGCAACACTGCTATGGATTGCTGCCGCACATCGCGCCGTTTGGGTGGTGAAGAGGTGAAAGTTGTGGTACGCAGCCCGTTTAAAGAAATGAAAGCCTCACCCTGGGAAAAGGAAGATGCGCTGCATGAAGATATTTTGATAATGGATAACCATGTACCTAAGAAGTTTGTAATTGAAAATGGCAGGCTTATAGGTATGACCTTTGATAAAGTACATCCGGTAATCAACGAAAAAGGTAAACGCGAACTGGTTCCAACCGGCGAACCCGAAGTATTTATTGAAGCCGATGATGTGCTGGTAGCCATAGGCCTGGAGAACTCTTTCCCCTGGATAGAAAAGGAAACCGGAATAGAATTTGATAATTGGGGAATGCCTGTTGTTGACGCAGTTACCTTTCAGTCGTCTAACCCAAAAGTGTTCTTTGGCGGCGATGCTGCTTTTGGACCTAAAAATGTTATTACCGCTGTTGCCCACGGGCACCAGGCGGCTATTTCCATCAATCTTTATTGCGAGGAAAAAACCCTCACCGAAAGGCCCGCGCCGTTTACCAACCTGGTGAGC
This sequence comes from uncultured Mucilaginibacter sp., assembly GCA_903885865.1. GTDB lineage: Bacteria > Bacteroidota > Bacteroidia > Sphingobacteriales > Sphingobacteriaceae > Mucilaginibacter. Next base: position 10,300 of record CAISKH010000538.1, on the reverse strand, counting down.
CAGAAAATGGGCATCCACGAATGGAGTTATGATAGCGACGTTGTGAACGACCTTCGCTTTGCAGTGCCGCATGCCGATAAAAAGGCCAGCTTGTCTGACCGTAAAATGGAAGTAGAGCTGGGATTCGATATACAGACCGCTATAAAGGAAGCCCATCGCTGCCTTAATTGCGATGTGCAGACCGTGTTTGAGAAGGACAAGTGTATTGAGTGTGATGCCTGTATGGATATATGCCCTACAGCTTGTATTACTTTTACCATGAACGGAGACGAAGAAGACCTGAGAACACGGCTCAAAGCTCCGTCATTAAATTTAAGCCAGGATCTGTATATATCCGGCACCTTGCCCACCAGCCGGGTAATGGTGAAAGATGAGGATGTTTGTCTGCATTGCGGCCTGTGCGCCGAGCGCTGCCCAACATCAGCATGGGATATGCAACAATTTTTATATAAGGTTACCAAAGCATGTTAACTAATGCATAATAGTAAAATAAACGATTTTGTAGTACGTTTTGCCAACGTGAACGGCACCGGTTCTGCAAGTGCCAACTATCTTTTTGCCAAGGCAATTTTTAGGATGGGTATCCCGGTGGCCCCAAAAAATATTTTTCCATCAAATATACAGGGCCTGCCTACCTGGTACGAAGTACGGGTAAGCGAAAAAGGCTACCTGGGCAGGCGCGAAGGTGTTGATATGATGATATGCGTGAATCCGCAAAGTATGCCGAGCGATGTAGCAGACGTTAAAAGCGGGGGTTATTTTTTGTACGACAGCACCAAAGCGCTTCATCAGGAACTGATACGCGATGATGTGAACTATATCGGTGTGCCATTGATGGAAATATGCCTGCGCGAATTTACCGATCCGCGCCAGCGACAGTTATTCAAAAACATTATTTATGTGGGCGCTTTGTCGGCTTTGATGGGTATTGAGTTCGAAGTGCTTGAACAGTTGCTCACCGAGCAGTTTAACGGCAAGGAGAAACTGATTGCTCCTAACATAAAATCGTTGCAACTGGGCATCCAGTATATTCATGACAACTATGCCTATCCGCTTGATCTGCGCCTCGAACGACGCGACCTGATAGGCGACAGGATATTGGTTGAAGGTAACGATGCCTGCGGCCTCGGCGCTGTTTACGGTGGCGCTACAGTAGTTGCCTGGTACCCTATAACGCCTTCTACCTCGGTTGCCGAGGGTTTTGAAAAGCATGCAAAAAAAATGCGTATCGATAAAGAGACCGGTAAAAAAAACTATGCCATAATACAGGCCGAAGATGAATTGGCCGCTATAGGTATGGTAATTGGCGCCAATTGGAACGGCGCACGCTCATTTACCGCCACCAGCGGGCCGGGACTTTCGCTAATGAACGAATTTTTAGGTTTGGCCTATTTTGCCGAAATACCTGCTGTATTGATAGATGTACAACGCACAGGCCCTTCAACCGGGATGCCTACACGTACCCAACAATCGGACATAACGCTGGCTGCCTATGCGTCGCATGGCGATACCAAACACATTTTGCTTTTCCCTTCAACACCAAAAGAATGCTTTGAAATGACTGCAGGTTCTTTCGATCTGGCTGAACAGTTGCAAACCCCCATTATATTGATGTCTGACCTTGACCTGGGGATGAACGACCACCTGTCGGAACCATTTGAATGGAATGATAAGCGCAAATATATCAGGGGCAAAGTTCTTAGTGCCAAACAGTTGGAAGATATGCCACACTTTGGCCGTTACCTTGATGTGGACGGCGATGGTATTACTTATCGCACTATTCCGGGTACGCACCCTACAAAAGGTTCGTTTTTTACCCGGGGAACATCGCGCGATGAGTATGCGGCTTACACCGAAGATGGTACTGTATATGCCCGTAATATGGCCCGGTTATTAAAGAAATGGGACACAGCTAAAGATACCGTACCTGCCCCTTACCTGTACCAGCAAGAAAACAAGAGCCCTTATGGCCTTATTTTCTTCGGCACTTCAACCGACTCGGCAGAGGAAGCAATGGACATTATGGCCGGGCAAAATATCGCTTTCGATGCCCTTAGGCTAAAAGCTTTCCCTTTCAATAAAACCGTTGAAGATTTTGTAAATACCCATGAGCGCGTATTTGTAATTGAGCAAAACCGCGACGGGCAAATGCGCAGCCTGCTGATAAACGAATTGAATACCAATCCGCAAAAACTAATTGCGATATTGAACTATGATGGCATGCCCATTACAGCGGATACTATTATGACACAGATCAGTAAAAATTTAATCCCGGCCAAAAACCTTGTCTACCACCAATAAAATATTGTTATGACTTATATACGTTCAAAATTCCGCCACCCGGGTTTACCAAAAAACGAACTGGGTTATACCACCCAGGAGTATGAAGGCGCCATATCAACTTTATGCGCCGGCTGCGGGCACGATTCTATTAGTGGTAGCATTATACAAGCCTGTTATGAATTGTCGATAGCGCCTCACCGCATAGCCAAATTATCGGGTATAGGCTGCTCATCAAAAACACCTACTTATTTCCTGGGGAACTCGCATGGTTTTAACTCCGTACACGGTAGGATGCCCTCGGTAGCTACAGGTGCTAACATGGCAAACCGCGACCTGGTTTATATGGGTGTATCAGGCGATGGCGATACGGCATCCATTGGTATGGGCCAGTTTGTACATGTCATTCGCCGTAACCTGAATATGGTTTATATAGTAATGAATAATGGTTGTTACGGGCTTACGAAAGGCCAGGATTCAGCCACTGCCGACGAAGGCTCAAAAAGTAAAAAAGGAGTGGCTAACCCGTTCCAGCCCATTGACCTTGCCGGGCTGGCCCTTGAACTTGGAGCCACCTTTGTTGCGCAGAGCTTTTCGGGCGATAAAGAACAATTGATCCCATTGATAAAAGCAGCGATAGACCACCCTGGTTTTGCATTTATTAATGTTATTTCTCCTTGCGTTACTTTCAATAACAACCCCGGGTCAACCAAATCATACGATTACGTACGCGAACATATGGAAGCCACAGGTACAACAGACTTTGTTCCCGAAAAAAGGGAAATTACCACGAGCTACGAAAAAGGCTCCGGTACTGATATACAAATGCACGACGGGACCTATATCCGCCTCGAGAAACTGGCTGCCACCCGCGACCCCTTCGACAGGCTGGGCGCTATAAATGCCTTACAAAATTCCAGGAACCACAATGAAATACTAACGGGTCTGCTTTATGTTGAACCGAAAACAAGCGATCTGCATGAAATTATCCAAACAAGCGACAGGCCGTTGAACAGTTTGAGACAGGATGAATTATGCCCTGGGACTTTAGCTTTGGCCGATATTAACCAGGACTATCGCTGATCATATAAAGGGTGAGCTGCAAATTAATGGGCTCCTTTAACTATTTATTTTGCGATGCCGATAATTAACAGGCAGTGCAGCCATCCGGAAAATGTATAAGATGAAGGTCATATTAAAGGTTGAAAAATCAGCCTTTAATATGACCTTCATCATTTTTGCAAAACGTTCCTTATGTGTACCTTCACATCGGTTTAGTATAGCCTAATAATTTGAATTTAGAAATTACGATGTTAAAATTTGCAAATTGGTCAAGGCGGTTAATAACTATCATGTTAATTATCATTTTATGCTTGCCAATGCTTTTTGCAGGCATAAAGGCGTATGCACAGTCCCCGCCCCATCTTACTATCCAGCAGGTTTATGAATTGGCAAGAAAAAACTATCCCTTAATAAAACAACGCGAGCTGATCACCAAAACAAAAGAATATTCTGTTTCTAACGCAGCAAAGGGCTATCTGCCTGCCCTATCTATAAATGGGCAGGCAACCTATCAGTCAACCGTTACCACTTTTCCTTTCACTATCCCTATACCGGGTTTTTCGGTGCCGAAGTATAGCAAAGATCAATATAAGGTATATGGAGAGCTTGACCAGGTGGTTTATGATGGCGGGGTGATTAAAAATCAAAAGCAATCAGCTGAAGCTAATGAGGCTATTCAACAGCAAAACCTGGATGTAGAATTATATGCATTATATGATCGCGTAAATCAATTGTTCTTCGGCATCCTGTTACTTAATGAGCAATTAAAACAAAATACCCTACTCGGGGCCGACCTGCAAAACGGTGTTGATAAAGCTAAGGCGCTTGTTGCCAACGGAACAGCTTACCGAAGCAGTGTAGATGAACTCTCGGCCCAGCTTTTACAGGCAGACCAATCGCGGATAGAGTTGATCGCATCAAAAAAGGCCTTTCTCGACATGCTGAGCCTATTTATTAATATTCCGCTTAATGAAAATTCAATACTCGAAAAACCTGTTCCTAATGTGGTGGCAGATAATATTAACCGCCCTGAATTGCAGCTTTACGACGTGCAAAAGAAAACATTTGACTTACAGGAACAATTATTAAAAGCCCAACTCAGGCCAAAACTTGGATTATTTTTTCAGGATGGATATGGCCGCCCGGGTTTGAACCCGCTTAGCAATGATTTTTCATGGTATTATATCGGCGGATTAAAATTAAGCTGGAACCTTAGCAGCCTGTACACATTAAAAAATCAAAATAAACTGTTGGATATCAACAGGAATACGCTTGATATACAGAAAGAAACATTTCTGTTTAATACCCGCATCATGCAAAAACAGGAAAGCGCTGCTATTCAAAAATTCACCGACCTGTTTAAGAAAGATAATGAAATTATCACATTGCGTGAATCTGTAAAAAAAGCAGCAAGCGCCCAACTGGAAAACGGAGTACTTAGTGCCCATGATTATATTACTCAGGTAAATGCCGAGGACCAGGCAAGACAAAGCCTTATTCTTCATGAAATACAACTTTTGCAAGAGCAATACAACTATCAAAATACCACAGGCAACACCAAAAACAATTGATCAAAAATAAAATGAAAGCACAGCTATACTTATATATCCTATTATTACCCCTCGTATTTGCAGGGTGCGGCTCAAATAATAACGCGCCTGATGCTTCAGGAACATTTGAGGTAGACGAAGTAATTGTATCTGCGGAAGTGCCGGGCAAGATTATGTCAATGAACATTGACGAAGGCTCTGTTCTAAAAAAAGACAGTATCGTTGGTTTGATCGATCCAACCCCTCTTGAACTGCAAAAGGCGCAGGTTGAAGCCACTATAAATACATTGTATGAAAAAACCATGGACGTGCGCCCCCAGGTGCAGGTGTTGAAAGATCAGATAGCTGTGCAAAAAACTCAGCTCAGTAATGCATATAACGAAAAGGCCCGCACCGAACGGTTGATTAAAGCTGATGCGGCCATGACAAAACAACTGGATGACTGGAATAACCAGATAGATATTTTAAAAAAGCAAATCGCGGTTAACGAGCAGCAAATAAAGGTACAGGAAACAGCAACCGGCACACAAAACAGCACAGTTTTGAGCGAGTATAAACCATTAAAGAAATCGGTAGCGCAAATTGACGATCAATTGAAGCGCACCAATATTACCAACCCTATTAATGGCACAGTGCTTACCAAGTATGCGATGGCCGGGGAAGTTACTGCGGCCGGTAAGGCTTTGTATAAAATAGGCGACTTGTCGGTAATAACCCTGCGCGCTTATATAACCGGGACACAACTTTCGCAGGTTAAATTAAATCAACAGGTAAAAGTTTTGGTAGACAGTAGTTCTTCAAAATATAGAAGCTATACCGGCACGATTGTATGGATTGCTGATAAGGCCGAATTTACACCCAAAACTATTCAAACAAAAGATGAGCGGGCCAACCTCGTATATGCCATTAAGATCCACGTAAAAAATGATGGTTATTTGAAAATAGGCATGTATGGCGAAGTGAAATTCAATTAACCATGAAATCCGTCATCGTTGAAAATATAGTGAAAACATACCCCGTTAAAAAAACAGCGGTCATGGCACTGAACGGTATTTCCTTCGCTGTAGAAAAGGGAGAAATATTTGGTATTATCGGCCCTGACGGTGCGGGTAAAACGTCTTTATTCAGGATACTAACCACCCTGTTGCTGGCCGATAGCGGTTCCGCCTCGGTTGACGGTTTTAATGTTGTAAAGGATTACAAGCAAATACGTAATCATGTGGGCTATATGCCCGGAAGATTTTCGCTATACCAGGATTTATCGGTACAGGAAAACCTGGAGTTTTTCGCGACCATTTTTAATACCTCCATCCAAGAGAATTACGACCTGGTTAAAGAGATCTATCAGCAAATTGAACCTTTTAAAACACGAAAAGCGGGACAGCTATCCGGTGGGATGAAGCAAAAGCTGGCCCTTTGCTGCGCCTTGATCCATAAACCATCAGTACTGTTCCTCGATGAGCCTACAACCGGGGTGGATGCAGTATCCCGAAAGGAGTTTTGGGAAATGCTGTTCCGTTTGAAGGCACAGGGGATAACCATATTGGTATCAACGCCCTATATGGATGAAGCAAGTCTTTGCGATAGAGTTGCATTAATTCAAAAAGGGAGCTTATTATCAATCAACACACCAACAAGCATTATCAGAGAATTTAAAAAACCATTATGGTCAGTCAGGGCAGATGAAATGTTCAAACTAATGAACGAGTTAAAAAATGATCCGTTGATAGAAAGTTGCTACCCTTTCGGGCAGGTTCATCACGTAGTTTTCAAAACCCAGGCCAACTCCAAAGAAAAACTTGAACACCTTACAAAGCAAGGGAATTACAACCATGTAGAGGTTAAACCAATAGAACCCGGGATTGAGGATTGTTTTATGGCATTAATGAAGGAATAATGGAAAAGGAAAAAGTAATAACGGCCAAAGATCTGACAAAGCGGTTTGGAGACTTTACAGCCGTTGACAAAATTACATTTGACGTTACAAAGGGTGAAATTTTTGGGTTTATTGGCGCCAACGGGGCAGGTAAAACTACAGCGATGCGTATGCTTTGCGGATTGTCGCTGCCTACTTCGGGCGAGGCGACCGTTGCGGGGTTTGACGTTTATAAACAGAATGAACAAATAAAAAAAAATATCGGCTACATGAGTCAAAGGTTTTCGCTGTATGAAGACCTGACCATTCGCGAGAATATCCGGTTTTATGCCGGTATATATGGACTTGCCGACGAACTTATAAAAGAAAAGACGGCACTCTTGTTAAAGCAACTGCACATGGAAGGCCAAGAGAATACGCTGGTTCGGGCCATGCCTTTAGGGTGGCGGCAAAAGCTGGCGTTTTCTATTGCTATTGTACATGATCCGGCAATTGTATTTTTAGATGAGCCGACCGGAGGTGTTGACCCTATAACAAGACGGGAGTTTTGGGGCCTGATCTATGAAGCCTCGGAAAAGGGTATTACCATTTTTGTAACCACACATTATATGGACGAAGCTGAATATTGCAACCGTGTATCCATTATGGTTGACGGAAGAATTGACGCCCTTGATTCGCCCGCTAATTTGATGACGCAATATGCATCAGCATCGATGGATGGGGTGTTTTTACAATTGGCAAGAAAAGCGGTGCGCACGGGAGATTAATTAAACTTAGAGTGCAATGAAACAGTTTTTAATATTTGTAAAAAAGGAATGGCTTCACATATGGAGAGACCGCCGAACGCTGTTTATTCTGCTTTTTATGCCCGTTATTCAAATTGTTCTTTATGGCTTTGCACTTACTAATGAAGTAAAAAACTCTAAAGTTGCCATTTTCGATCAATCAAAAGACGAGGCTACAACGGTTATCTCCAATGAAATAGCGGCCAGCCGTTATTTTAACCTGGTAAAGAATGTTTACTCTTATAAGGATATTGAAGCCACTTTCCGAAAAGGCGAGATCAGGATGGCTATTGTTTTTCCAGCCGGTTTTAGGTATGACCTGCTGCATAGTAATCACGCTCAAATACAACTGATAGCTGATGCCTCCGATCCGAACACAGCCAATACGCTAACCAACTACGCCTCTTCAATAATTAATGATTATCAACAAACACTCCACCCGACTGAAGATTTGCCTTACACCATCAAAACGCAGGTCAGGATGCTTTATAACCCTGAATTAAAAGGGGCTTATAATTTTGTTCCCGGGGTTATGGCGCTGGTATTAATGCTGGTATGTGCAATGATGACTTCCATCGCCATTGTTAAAGAAAAAGAGATGGGAACAATGGAAGTGATACTGGTATCGCCATTAAGACCATTCAGGATAATTATTGCAAAAACCATCCCTTACCTGCTGGTTTCCATGTTGAATATAACAAGTATCCTTTTATTAAGCGTTTATGCACTCGATGTGCCTATTGTGGGTAACCTTTGGTTATTAATTGCCGAAAGCATTCTATTTACTATCACCTCCCTTTCGGTAGGGATATTAATTTCAAATAGTGCAAAAACACAGCAAACAGCCATGTTCACCTCGATGATGAGCCTGTTTCTGCCAACGCTGTTATTTGCCGGCTTTATGTTCCCGATAGAGAATATGCCCATTCCATTACAGATCATATCTAATATCGTACCTGCAAAATGGTATTTTATTATTGTAAAGGATGTAATGATAAAAGGCCTTGGCTTTACTGCGGTATGGAAAGAAACATTGATATTGATCTCTATGACAGCAGCCTTATTAGGCATAAGCATTTATAAATTTAAAATCAGGTTGGCATGAGAATGTTGAAGTTTTTATTGTGGAAAGAACTGATACAGATATACCGCGATCCGGCGATTATCAGGATTTTGTTTATTATGCCAATGATACAACTACTCATATTGCCGCTAGCTGCTGATTATGAGATAAAAAATATCAATCTTGGCATTGTGGATCAGGATCACACCGAGTATTCGCGCCAGTTAGTTAACAAGATCGTCTCTTCCGGTTATTTCAGGCTGAAAGATTATAGTGCGACATTTCCGCAAGGATTAAAAGCCATTGAGTTGGACAAGACCGATCTTATACTGGAAATACCACCGCATTTTGAAAGAGATATTGTAAAAGAAAACCAGGCCCCATTATTTGTGGCTGTAGATGCCATCAACGGTGTAAAAGCCGGTATGGGCGGTGCGTACATTCAGGGCATCATACAAAACTACAACCAGGATATCCGAACACAATGGATTCAGGAACAGCATTTTAATCCCCAACCCACCGTTGAAGTTACTACAGCCGACTGGTATAATCCCAATATGAACTACCGGGTATTTATGGTGCCGGGGATACTCGTTATGCTGGTAACAATGATCGGCTCGTCATTTGCCTCCAATAATATTGTGCGCGAAAAAGAAATGGGCACCATCGAGCAGATAAATGTTAGCCCGATAAAAAAAACGCAGTTCATTTTAGGTAAGCTTATCCCTTTTTGGATGCTGGCTTTAACCGTTTTAACTATGGGTTTGCTTATAGCCAGGTTTGTCTACGGCATAATACCACTGGGCCATTATACTACTATTTATATTTTTGCAACTATTTATTTGCTGGCCATTTTGGGATTAGGTTTGCTGCTGTCTACTTATGCGCAAACACAGCAGCAATCTATGCTGGTTTCGTTCTTCGTTACCATGATCTTTAATTTACTGAGCGGTTTATATACGCCGATTGAAAGTATGCCCGCCTGGGCGCAGATGATCACCCGCTTTAACCCGGTATCTTATTTTATTGAAGTTATGCGGATGGTTATGCTAAAGGGCAGCAGCCTTGCCGATATCAAATATCAGATACTTGCCTTAATCGGATTTGCCGTCTTTTTTAATACCTGGGCGATCTTAAACTACAGAAAAAGATCAGGGTAGATTGATATTCTGATATTTAATAATTCTCACATAAACTCCAGCCGGTTAAAATTTGATACCTTTTATGGTCATTTCATCCGCCAGTTTTTTAGAGATCGGCCTGCAGGCGCAATTATTTTGATGTTCAAGGTGCCACTCAACTCTTTGTTCAAAGGTTGGGTTCTTAGGCATCGGGTGATCCCGGTGCCATTCCCTGTTTATTTTCATATTTATACGGTTTAGCTATTTTTTTTCTAAAATACAGGAACTGAATCCATCGGATAGGGATAAACCAATAATGGCACAGTTGTGTTGGCGGCTATTTTCTTAGTAACGCTCGATTTAAAAAAGAAATCAAACAAGCTGCTTTTCCGGTGAACCATTACCAGCATATCCGGCTTTTCATTTTCCAATACTAGGGCTATGCCCTTTTTTACATTTTGATTAGGAAAATTACGGTAACTAATACGTTTATAACCTACTTTAAGTACCATTTGCTGCATAAATGAGTTTTCCGCTTTATTATGTTTGGTGGCATCTGCCGG
>CAISKH010000537.1 GCA_903885865.1 uncultured Mucilaginibacter sp. | reverse complement strand
CTATTCTTCCTTCCTGGCGGTGGGTTTCCCGCTTATTGTTTACTTTTTCGCGGGCATTGTGCTTGATATACGCAACTACGTTAAACGCGGCCGGGCAAGGATATCGGATTATTAAGTAGCTAAACACTGAAATAATATCGAATGATGAATTTTGAATATCGAATATTGAAGTTACTTCATCATTCGACATTCGATATTTGGTGTTCGATATTAATTTACTAAAACCAATCCCTTATCTTTAGGTTTAGCTACTACAACCAAACAGAATGGCATTTATTGACTATTACCAGGTATTAGGTATCACTAAAACAGCATCGGACAAAGATATAAAAAGCGCTTACCGTAAGCTGGCCCGTAAATATCATCCCGACCTGAACCCTAACGACGCGGAGGCCCATAAAAAATTTCAGCAGCTTAATGAAGCTAACGAGGTTTTAAGCGACCCTGAAAAACGAAAAAAATACGACCAATATGGCGAGAACTGGCAGCACGGCGAAGCTTATGAACAGGCACGCCAGCAACAAAGCCGGCAGCAGCACAGTTATGGCGGTGGCGGCGGGCAGGCATTTGATTTTGAAGGATTTGGTGGCGGCGGCAATGATGATTTTTCAGACTTCTTTCAATCCATGTTTGGCGGCGGTGGCGGCGGGCAAAGGCGCCAGGCCAAATACCGCGGGCAGGATTATAATGCCGAACTGCACCTCAATCTGAAAGAAGCCAGCGAAACCCATAAACAAACACTTAGTGTTAATGGAAAAAATATCCGCTTAACTATCCCGGCAGGTGTAGAGAACGGGCAAACCATAAAAATTACCGGCCATGGCGGTCCGGGCGCCAACGGCGGCCCGCATGGCGACTTATATATCAAGTTTTCGGTAGCAGATGACCTGAGGTTTAAAAGAAAAGGCAGCGACTTGTACAGCACCGTAAAACTTGATCTGTACACTGCGGTATTAGGTGGCGAAATAACTGCTGATACCCTGAACGGAAAAGTGAAGGTAAAGGTTGGTGCCGGAACGCAAAATGGCACAAAGGTTAAACTAAAGGGAAAGGGCCTGCCTGTATATAAAAAAGACGGTGAGTTTGGCGACCTGTATATAACTTATGACCTGCAAATACCGGTAAACCTTACTGACAAGCAGAAACAATTATTTGAAGAACTGGCTAAATCTTCCACATAAATTAAAGTGTTATGACCACAAAGCATTTAATAGCAGCTACTGATTTTTGTGTTTACCACCAGTTGGAACACACTTTCATCACCGATTTGCAGGAAGCCGGATTGGTTGAAGTAAAAATAGTTAATGAAACGGCCTATATCCCCGAAACGGAGCTGCAAAAACTCGAAAAAATAATACGCCTGCACAATGAATTGGATATAAATATGGCTGGTATTGAGGCCATTATTCATTTATTGCAACGGGTTGAGGACATACAGGAAGAGATACGATTATTAAAAAACAGTTTAAAACTATACGAGTAACCAGTTGATAATGAAGCGCAATAGCCTTATTAAACTTTAAAAAACTAATAAGTATAACCACGGTTAAACTTACTGGCACAGCGATTGTCTTATTTATAACGAACACCAATAAATGTTCGTGTAAATTTAAGATCATGAAAACTTTCAAATTAACAATAGTAGTATTAATATTAGCCTGCTCTTTCCAGGCAGCACACGCACAGGTTAGGGTTGGCGTAAGAATTGGAACTCCCCCTCCTCCTCCCCGCCGGGAAGTCGTTGTGGTAAATCGTCCGCAACATCATTATTACAGGCATAGAAGGCCGGTTGTTGTTGTTCACCAGGATTATCGTCGTCATGACGATAATAGAAGGCATGACTAATAAAAAAAGCCCCCTGATTTGATCAGGGGGCTTTTTTTGCAAATGGCTGGCTACTCTCATCTCTTCCCATTCAAAAAACCTTTTAAAGCCTGTTGCGTAAATGGTGATAATACCAGTTTGCCGCTAATTGCCGCGCGTTCGTTGAGCAGTTCATCCCAATCATCAGTGCCTTCCCATAGTATTTGCTTTAACCCGCTTAACGCTTCTGGATGGTAGGATGCCAGTTTTTGTGCAAGGGCTTCTAATTCTTCATCCATCTCGCTAATATTTGCATATACTTCATTATATAATCCTTTTTCTTTTGCCCATTGAGCGGTTTGGAAATCGCTGGCGCGGATGGTTAGCTCCGAAAAGGCGGGCAGCCCTATTTTGCGTATAACCGCCGGCGAAATAACAAACGGACCAATACCAATAGCCAGTTCGCTTAATTTAATAGCTGCCGATTCGGTAGCCAGGCAATAATCAGCTGCCGCTGCCAGGCCAACCCCACCCCCTACGGCCTTACCCTGCAAACGTGCTATAATAATTTTTGGCGATTTGCGGCAGGCATTTATCACCCTCGCAAAGCCGGAAAAAAATAGCGCGCCTGCTTGGTCATCCTTTATCTGCAATAACTCGTCGAAGCTCGCGCCGGCACAAAATGTACGGTCGCCTTGGCTTTTTAGCAGTATTACGCGCGTTTGCTCGTCTTCTCCGGCTTGTATAATTTTATCGGTTAGTTCATCCAATAGTGCTGCAGGCAGTGAATTTTGCGCGGGGTGGTAAAACGTGATAGTAGCAACGCCTGTTTCACTTATGCTCAGGTTAATATTTCCGTTTGGATTGTTGCTCATGGTTTGTATTTAATAGATTTAAACAATATCAGAAGTATTTAACGTACCTGCAATTTTTTAGGCAGAATTTAATAATTTAGCATACAATCACAATCAATATGAGCGCACCAAACATGGAGTTTGTTCCACCCGACATCCTGCCGAAATTAGCGGCAATGAGCCGTTATACCCTGCTTATTTTAACTAAAGCAGAAAACTACAACCATGAAGATACCCGCCGGATAATACAAAGCGAGCATTTACCCTATACTTTTAAGCTGCGTGAGCAAGGCAAACTTTTACTAACCGCCCGTATACGATGGCACCACTGTAGCGGCAATTGGCATATATGCATCCACAGATAAAGCCGAAGTTGAAGAATTGGTTAAACAGGACCCGGCGGTAATAAAAAAAATATTCAATTATGAATTATTAAGCGCGGCAGGTTTAAAAGGAGATACTTTAATTTGACTTTATGAAGGGAAAAATAAAGACTGTTTATATGGCTTTTTTAGCCCTAATGGTATGGGCCGGCCTCGGTATTCAGTTTTATATTTCAACCCTAAAGTATCTGGCCGAGGGCCGCACATTTGCCGGGGGCATACTACAATTGCTTAGTTTTTTTACCATCGAGGTAAATATATTGATCGCATTGGCGCTGACGCTCATTTTAGTAAAGCCTTTATCAACATGGGGAAGATTTTTTTCGAAACCGCCGGTTTTAACCGTGTTTGCGTTTTATATTACTATAGTAGGTTTAATATACCAGGTTATTTTACGCAAACAGTTCCATTTGCATGGCTTATTTAAATTTGCTGATGATATATTTCACATCGCCTGCCCCATATTGTTCGTTTTGTTTTGGCTGCTTTTTGTACTTAAAACCAATATAAAATGGAGCAAAGTATTTACCTGGCTCATTTACCCGCTTATTTATTTTTTCTATATACTTATCCGTGGCGCCATATCAGGTTATTATCCGTATAACTTTTTGGATGCGCATAAAATAGGCTACCGGCAAATAGCGGTCAACTTCGTGCTGTTGTTATCCGTGTTTTTAATTATCGGTACTATTTTTATCGCTATAAGCCGCCTGTTAAAGCAAAAGCCGCCGTTATAATTATCCGGCGGCTTTTGTTGTTTTTAATGATGGTCGGGTTTATCAGCATAATGTGTCTCAGGCTTTATGGCCGGGGGCACATTACTATGTACCGTTGGAATGGTTGGTGTAATACCCCCGTTTTTATACTTGGCTTCGTGGCTATCGCGAATAACGCGCTGACTTTTGCGGCCTTTATATTTTGCGTATGATTTGCGATAACGGTCATCCAGATAAGGCACCGGTTGATTTACCACTACTTTATATCCTTTATACAGGTCATAATTTTTCTTAGCGGGCGGAAGCGACGGCGACTTGACCCATTTTTTGTTTTCCTCATAAATAAACTGGTGGTGCGGAACATCGTACCAGCAATCAATATCCGGCAGGTAATAATAGTCTACATGATCAAACCCAACCGGGCCCCACTGCGGCTGACTTTTTATATCAAGGTCATAGCTAACCTGTGCCTGGGCTGGTTTAAAAAACAAAATACCGGCAAAAACTGCTGCAAAAAAAATAATTCTTTTCATTGTTTTATAAAGTTTTATATGGTTTAAATTAAGGTCCAAATTTTAAAAAAATCACTAAGATTTTAAAAATAATAATAATAAAATTAAACTTTCGGGTATTGGCATGGTCTTTATACTAATACGTGTAAATAAACTTAACGTTATGAAAAAATATGTTATAAAAATGGTTGCACTGTTGCTATTTGCTTCAGTAGCCATTTCAAGTTGTTCAATTGAATACCGTGAACGCCATAGAAGTGATCGTGATCACGGTGGTGACCGTGGCCATGACAACCGCGACCGTAACTATGATGAAGTTCATCATAATTAATTATCAAATCGTTTTATTATTTAAAAAATTAAAAAAATGAAATCGCTTAAAGCATTTTTAATAGCCATAATTGCAGTTTGCACATTTAGTGCTGCACAGGCACAGGTAAGGGTACAAACCGGCGACCGCGACCATCGTTACCATCGCAAGGTAGTGGTGGTAAGGCATAACCGCCACTGGCACCGCTACAATGACCGCCGTTACTAATGGCACAAAAACCCCTGCTAAGTTTAGCAGGGGTTTTTGGTTTTATAAGGGCGGTGTTCTATATATTCATCGTATGCTAAATTTTACGATTAAATTACCTTTCCTTTTTTAAATTGCGCCAATAATATTGGCTATGCATAGAAGCGGTTTTTTAAGAGTTTTCCTGGTCATCGCGGCAATAAGCCTGCTGCTTGACTGGTATGTTTTTTCGGGCTTAAAAACTTTTACTGCCGATTGGCAATCGCAGCGGTTACGGCAGGTAGTGGTATATGGTTACCTGCTTATTTCGGTGGGGGTAACGGCCTTGTTTATATTGGGCTTTGGCGCTTTCAGTACAGCGAAGGGCATGATGCCCTTCCACGAATGGATGCTGAGCCTTTTCCTTACCTTTTTTATTACCAAGATATTTTTTGTTGTTATTCTTTTTTTAGGCGACCTCGGCCGGTTGTTTGTAGGGATATATAATGCCATCAGCAGTACCGACACAAACCACTCTTATTTTCCTGAACGTCGCAAATTTATCAGTGAAATAGCCATACTGGTTGCTGCATTTCCGTTTACCGGCTTCTTTTACGCCATGTTCAGGGGTAAATATGATTATAAGGTGCATCGCCAAACTTTATATTATGATGACCTGCCCGATGCTTTCGACGGTTTTACCATTACCCAGCTATCCGATATCCATTCGGGCAGTTTTGATAATGTTGATGCCATGCAACGGGGCATAAACCTGGCCCAATCGCAAAAAAGCGACCTGTTTGTTTTTACCGGCGACCTGGTTAACAATGCCGCCTGGGAAATAGAGCAGTATATTAGCAATTTTAGCCAGTTAAGGGCGCCTTACGGGCAGTACTCCATATTAGGCAACCATGACTATGGCGACTATATCAACTGGGACAGCGAAGAAGAAAAAGCCGCTAATCTCGACAAGCTAAAACAACACCATAAAGACCTGGGCTACCGCCTACTATTGGATGAAAATGTAGTAATAGAAAAAGACGGCCAGCAGCTATCGCTTATCGGGGTGCAAAACTGGGGCAAGGGCTTTAAGAAAGTGGGAGACCTCGACAAGGCGCTGAAAGGCGTTGACCCAAAAGCTTTTAAAATACTGCTCTCGCACGACCCTACCCACTGGGAAGAAAAAGTGCGCTACAACCCTGCAAATATCCATTTAACCCTATCGGGCCATACCCACGGGGCGCAGTTTGGGGTGGAGATACCTGGTTTCAGGTGGAGCCCGGTGCAATACCGTTATTTAGACTGGGCCGGTTTGGTTAACGAAAAGAACCGCTACCTGTATGTGAACCGTGGTTTTGGTTTCCTGGCCTTTTCGGGCAG
The DNA here is from genome assembly GCA_903885865.1 of uncultured Mucilaginibacter sp. GTDB lineage: Bacteria > Bacteroidota > Bacteroidia > Sphingobacteriales > Sphingobacteriaceae > Mucilaginibacter. The sequence continues at coordinate 7,210 of CAISKH010000537.1, read as the reverse complement.
GCTGGGGATATGGCCGGAGATTACGATTATTACGCTCAAGAAGAAATTGATCGGATAGGCTGACCTTGCGCACCGGGGTCGGGGTGATTCACAAAATAGTGAATCACTTTGAATCACCTGAATCACATTTTGCCTGTAAATTACTGTAATACAATACCTTGTAAAAACCGAGTGAATCACCCTGAATCAGTATTAAAGCTTCATATAATAAAATTAATATCTTGTAAATGAAGGTTTTATATATTTTATTGACTTTTTGACCAAATGGGATGAATCAACTTTTGTGAATCACTTTTTAAAAAAAAATACTTTGCAGCACCATTGCATTTGTATATTGATTTTTAATTTTATTGATTAATTTTATAAAAAACTACCTGTTTATTTGAAAAGAAACAAGGCACATATTGTTTATTCGTGGATGTTATTGCTCTGCTTTATAGCGGGGCAGTATGTGGTTTATTCGCATCAGCATAAAATTAGTGCAGGCAGTGTTACTAACGTGTACCATCATGCCAATCCCTCGGGCACCATAATCCAGGAAAAATGCTCGTTATGTGATGCTATGTACCATACAAACGCGGTGATTAACCACCATGTTTATGTTAATCTTAACCTAATTACAAATCATTTTTATCGAGTTTATAACTACGATTTTATAAGCCTTTCGCTTATCCTTTCTCCCGGCCGCGCTCCGCCGGTTTCATAGTACCTCCATTTTTTATCTCAGGGCTTCAACAGCCTTATTGTTTACTCATTTTAATAAAATTACTATGAAATCAGGGTTATTTTATGGCTTATTAAGCCTGTTAATAAGCTTTTCGGCATGCGGCAAACCGGCAAACCCGCCTGGTTTTTAGGCCTCAACAACTAGAAAGGAGGCATTACCAAACATGGCGCAACGAAAACCAAAAAGGAAAAAAAGCCCGGGTCGGCCCAGGCCGGAGAAATACTATCCTGAAAACAGAGGGGAAAGGAGACGAATTGAAAGGCAAAAGAAAAGGAAGGGCGAAAAAGAATATAGAGATATTCTTATTATTATCATCGGTATCCTAATTATGATAGCGGTAATCTTCACTTTAAACTACATAGCCAGAAGAATGCATGAAGAACAGGAAACCAATACAAAAATGAATAGTTCACTGTAACAAAGTTTTGATATTACAGCGTGATGGCTTTTAACAATTTATTATTTACATTTGATCAATCACTTAATCGTCTACCTCCTGATTTGAAAAGAAACAAGACACATATTGTTTATTCATGGCTGCTATTATTATGCTTTATAGCAGGCCAATATGTGGTTTATGCGCATCAGCATAAAATTAATGCAGGCTGTGGCAGTAACGCGTATCATCATGCTGCCAATCAATCAGGCGCTATAGTCCAGGAAAAATGCTCGTTATGCGATGCCATGCATTTTAATAAAATGATGGCAAATGAGCATCCCGCAGTTGTGCATTTGCTCGCAGCCAGCCCTTACAATTATAAAGCGGTTACCCGCACCTTCATAAGCCTTTCGCTTATCCTTTCCCCTGGCCGCGCTCCGCCGGTTTCATAGTAATCTCCATTTTTTATTGCCAGGTCTTATCCTGGTACCCGTTTACTCATTTTAAAAAAATTACTATGAAATCGAAGCTATTTTATGGCTTATTAATCCTGTTAATAAGTTTTTCGGCATACGCCAACAAGAATAAAAACAACAATGAACCAGTTGCCGGAACCTTAACCGGCACCGTTACCGATAAAGCTGATGGAAAACCACTGCCCGGGGTTAGCCTTTATATTCCCGACCTGAAATTGGGCACTACAACTGATATGGACGGGAAATATACATTGACCCGTTTGCCCAAAGGGATATACCTGGTACAGATCAGCTATTTGGGTTACGGAACATTTACACAAAGGATTGACTTTTCAAAAACATCCGTGCTCGATGTTCAGTTACAACAGTCATCTATTGAAGCCGGCGAAGTTATTATTACCGGTGTAAGTAAAGCTACCGAATTAAAAAGAAGCCCTGTGCCCATGCTGGCTGTTAGTAAAGCCTATATCGACCAACGCTCGGCGGCGGGCAATGTAATTGATATGATAGCCAATTTGCCGGGGATAAGCGCAGTTACCACAGGCCCCAACGTTTCAAAACCGTTTATACATGGTTTGGGCTATAACCGGGTTGTCACTTTAATGGATGGCATACGCCAGGAAGGTCAGCAATGGGGCGATGAGCATGGTATTGAAATTGATCAAAACTCGATCGACCGGGTAGAAGTTATAAAGGGCCCCGCAAGTTTATCATATGGTTCTGATGCTATTGGCGGTATTGTTAATATGATCTCGCCCCCGCCCGTGGCCGAAGGAAAAATATTAGGGTCGGTACAGGGTATTTATGGCACCAACCAGAGCCTGTTAAATGGCTCGTTCAGGTTACAGGGCAATCAAAATGGCCTGGTTTGGGGAACTATACTTTCGGCAAAACAAGCCAAGGATTACCAAAACCCGCATGATGGCCGCGTTTATGCTACCGGTTATAATGAAAAAGACGCGCGCTTAATGGTGGGCCTTAACAAATCATGGGGGTATTCTTATTTGAACGCCTCGTTATTTGATGACCTCCAGGATATCCCTGACGGCAGCCGCGATTCTGTTACGCGTAAATTCACCAAACAAATTACAGAGGATGACGCGTTCCGGCCCATTGTACCGGCATCCGAATTAAATTCATACGGCATACCCGTACTGCATCAGCACGTACAGCTTTACCGTATTTATGATAACAGTAATTTTATTTTAGGCAACGGAAACCTGGTAGTAAACCTGGGTTACCAGTTGAGCCACCGGCGCGAATACACCCACCCCCAGGACGCGGCAACTCCAGGACTCAACCTGCATTTAACCACCTATACTTATGATTTTAAATATAACCAAACTTACGGCAATGGCTATGAAACAACATTCGGCCTGAACGGGCAGTACCAGAACAATACCATTAACGATGCCACTGCTTTTCCTATCCCCGCGTATCACCAGTTTGATATCGGGCCCTTCGTTATAATTAAAAAGAGTTACGGAAAATTAGACGTTTCTGCAGGCGGCCGGTATGACAGCCGTTCATTTAGCGGGCAAGCCGCTTATATTGATACAACCGGCAAATATCCGCAGTTATATACCGGCAACAACCCCACCGGCACACCGGGTGTATATGGTCAGTTTACCGCTTTAAACAAAACGTTTTCCGGGTTTTCAGGCAGCTTTGGCGCCACTTATAATTTCTCGGATGAATTTTTAATGAAAGCGAATATAGCGCGCGGTTTCAGGGCGCCAAGCATTGCCGAGCTATCCGCCAACGGCCCCGACCCCGGTTCGCAGATATACCACGTAGGCAACAGCAATTTTAAGCCCGAGTTTAACGTGCAGGAAGATATTGGCGCGTTCCTTTCGTTGCCCAATGTTTCGGCAAGTGTTGAGGTGTTTAATAACAGCATACAGAATTATATATACCAGCAGCAGGAATTAAACCCTGATGGTTCGCCTGTTATTAACCCGGCATTTCCGTTATATAATGTATTCACCTTTACCCAAAGCAAGGCACGCATTAATGGCGGAGAGGTGAGCCTGGATGTACACCCCGCACCATGGTTGCATTTTGAAAATTCGGTTTCACTAACCTATGGCACCAATTTAGGAAACGGCGGTAAAGTGCCCGACAGCCTGAAATACCTGCCTTTTATACCGCCGTTGCATACCCACTCTGAACTGCGCGGAACTTTCAGCAAAGGGTTTTCTTCGTTCAGGAATGTTTATGCTTTTGTGGGTTTTGATCATTACAGTGCGCAGGACCGCTTTTTTGCTGCTTACGGCACAGAAACCTATACGGCAGGTTATAACCTGTTAAGCGCCGGCTTAGGCGGCAACCTGGTAAACAAAGCAGGCAATAAGGTAGTAGAATTGTTTATTGAAGGCACCAACCTGGCCAATGTAAACTATCAATCGAACATGAGCCGGCTGAAATACTTTGACAACGCAAATCCGGGCCCGGGTGTACAACCCGGTATTTTTAACATGGGCCGCAATATCAGTTTTAAGGTAATTGTGCCTTTTGATCTGTCATCGCACACCAAATAATTACACGCGCCCTGCCGCAAGGTGGGCGCTTTAAAATTTGATTCCATGAGTGATACTGTTCCACTTTATGAGGTTTACCAGTTCAATCAAATCATACTTAACCGGAGAAGCGTATATCCCCGGCAATATGAAAAAGGTCGTGCCGTGCCTGATGAAGTGATATGGCAGATACTGGAGAATGCCAACCGCGCACCCAACCATAAACAAACCGAACCCTGGCGTTTTAAAGTGTTCTCCGGCGAGGGGCGACGCTATTTCGCGGAGTTGCAGGCTGGCATTTACCAGGAATATGCAGGGCAGGATTATAATGAGGGCCGTTATCAGAAATTGCTCGAATACCCCATGCTGGCATCCCACGTGATCTCCATCGGGATGCGAAGAAATGAACAAGGCGTATTGCCGGAAAACGAAGAAATAGCGGCCGTAGCCTGCGCTGTCGAGAATATGTTTCTTTCGGTGACAGCTTACGGTTTGGGTTCCTACTGGACAACGGCAGGCATTACTTACTTCGAACAATCCAAAGCCTATTTTGACCTCGGCGAAAAGGATAAATTGATGGGCTTCTTTTTTATCGGTTATGTGGCTATACCCTATAAGCAACTTTCCAAAAGAAGCCCCATACAAACCAAAGTGGATTGGATTGATGAGTATCGAAACACCGCCTTAACCGCTAATTTAATTTCCGTTAAAACAAACCCGCCTAAAGGTAACGATACATTAAAGGCACATGATCACGAGAGCCAGGCCCGGTGGGTCGTCATTTTAACGATTGTTACGATGCTGGTCGAAATTGTTATCGGGTATTATAGCAATTCGATGGCCCTGACCGCCGAGGGTTGGCACATGTCTACCCATGTTTTTGCCATCGGGCTTACATGGGCAGCTTATTTTTTTACCCGTAAATATGGGCAATCACAAAAAATATCCTTTCAAAGCGACCGGCTTTTATCCCTTTCGGGTTTTACGAGTGCTATTGTATTACAGATCATTGCTATTATTATGGCAATAGAATCTATCGGGCGTTTAATTCACCCTTTACCCATTAAATTCGGTGAAGCAATTATAGTTGCTGTTATTGGTTTGATGGTCAATACCGTTAGTGCACTATTATTGAAACATGACCACGATCACCAGGACGATAACATACGTGCAGCCTATTTGCACGTTTTAGCAGATGGGTTAACCAGCCTGACCGCTATTATCGCGCTGACCATCGGCCTATTTTTCCGTTTATACTGGCTGGATGCATTGAGCGGGATCATAGGAAGCATAGTGATTACCAGTTGGGCCATTCAACTAATCAAAGGATCAGGTGGTAAACTCATAGATTTAAAAAAAACCAACAAATGATTATTAGCATATAATATTTGATTTTCCTGGCGCGAGGTAAAGAGGGGCTTTTATTTAAAATAGATTTTTTTTTACAGACGCCCGAACTCAGATAGCCCCTGATCTGTATAGCTATCATCATCTATTTCGAATTTCTTTAAACACAAAAAGCGCCCCGGAACCCGGGGCGCTTTCATTCATAGGCACTTATTAAAATTATTTGGCCCTGCGCACGGGGTGTTTAATACCATCGCGGCGTGCCTGTTTAATATCTGCTTTTAAAGCTTTACGGTCGGCTTTGATATCTGCCTGTTCAGCCTGTGCTGCTTTTATATTTCCGGCTTTAACATCGGCTTGTTCGGAAACTTTATCTGCATGAATATCGGTTATCGTAGTTTTAACCGCTTTTTCATCAATGGCCTTCACTTGTTTATCGGCAGTTTTTACAGGTGTCGCAATGCCTTCGCTTTTTAAAGTAGTAGCATCAGCTTTAATATCCGTACGTACAGTTTGGGCGTTGGTGATATCAGTTTTAGCGTCTGCGAAGTCGCCTTTATTAATTTCGGTCTTAGCTTCAGCCTTGTCTTTGTCCAGTGTGCGTATATCCTGGCGCAGATCTTTCATTTGTGCCTTTTCAGCGGGTGTACGTGGTGTTGGGGTAGTGGTAACAGGTGTGGTTGTTGTTTGTGCGAATGTTGCAGCCGCGAATAAAATTGCAATAGCTGCTAAACCAAGTTTTTTCATAATAGTAGATTTTAATTTGTTGTTTTGTGTAAAACTTATTTTACATTGTGACGTTATAAATAATACATGGTTTAATATTTAGAAATAAATATTTTATAACTAAACCATAAAACATTCATGCCGTCTTATCGCTTTAACCTACTATACCCCGGTTATTATGATCATTAAACTTTACACAACCGTATTAGTATGCGCGCTTAGCAGTAGTACTTATATAGCTCGAAGTCAAACCAAAACAGACAGTATTAAATCTAAAACTGATACGGTTAAAAAAACGGGGAATAAAAAAGCGGCTGTAAAATTTGGCGTTAATTATGTAAGCGACAATGTTTTTATGGGGCGTGCCGATACGGTGCAAACACCAACTATCATCCCAGAAATAAGGTATACTTTTAAATCGGGTATTTATATTTCGGGAAGCCTTGATATTATCCCCAGCCGCAAAAAAAATAAACTTGACGGCGGCGACCTTTCGCTCGGCTATGATTTTGATATTACCGATGACCTTTCGGGCAGCATATCTTATTCAAAACTGTTTTACAGTTCAACCAGTACGCAGATATCGTCATCCATCAGCAGTACATTTAACGGCAACCTTACTTATGATATCGGCGATATTATAAGCCCCTCAGTAAGTATAGACTATAACGTGAATAAACAGGGTATTAACGGTGATGTTTTTCTGAATCTGGGGTTATCGCATGATTTTATTACCGAAGGCTTGTTTGCAAAGAAAGACATATTGCTGGTATCGCCCTCTGTAGCTGCAAATTCAGGCACGCAAAATTTTTATGATGGTTACCTGGTTTATCATAAACTAAAAAATGCTAAACGAGACGCTGCAGAAACAAAATTGCTCGCTGATTACACTGCGCAACTGAGCGAATATAAAGTGCTTGATTACGAGTTTTCTATACCGGTAGAATATAAAACAGGCCGTTTTATATTCCAGTTCACACCCATCTATACCCTGGCTCAAAACCAGTTTCAATCGGCAGCTATTGTAAAAACGCTG
>CAISKH010000536.1 GCA_903885865.1 uncultured Mucilaginibacter sp. | reverse complement strand
ATGCTTGACACATTACATCTTGATTCGGTTTATGTAATGGGTAACTCGATGGGTGGTGGCATAGCATGGATGACGGCTGCACAGCATCCCGATAAAGTAAAAAAATTAGTACTGTTGAATAGTGCCGGTTATGACATTGCTAACATAGCAGGTAAACTAACTATGTTTAAATATAAAAGTGTAGGCCACGTTTTTGACCGTGGGATGCCTGTGTTTATGAGCAAGGGTGGTTTGGAGAAATGCTATGGCGACAAAAGCAAGGTTGACCCTGCAGTATGGGAGTTAAATAATCATTTTACCAACCGTGAAGGCAACATACAAAACATGCTGGCGCTGGCAAGGTCGCAACAGTTTCCTGATTCGGGTATAATTACTAAAGTACAATGTCCTACGTTAATAGTTTGGGGAAAGGAAGATGCTGTTATACCGGTAGCACATGCCGAAAGATTTCACCATGATATTAAAAACAGCCGCGTAATTATTTATGATCCGTGCGGACACGTACCTATGATGGAACGGAGTGAGGATCTGACGAAGGATTTTCTTCAGTTTGTGAAAGAGTAACCGGCTCCTCAATAATAACCGGAGGTGCGGGTTTCTTAAAAAACTGTTTCTGAAAAATAATTATCAAAACCACGCCCACAAATATTGCCGCATCGGAGATATTGAATATGGCATTGAAGAATTCGAAATACTGACCACCCCAAATAGGTACCCAGTGGGGTAAAATACCATGATATAGCGGAAACCGGAGCATATCGACCACATCGCCCTGCATAAAGCCCGCATAGCCCCCGCCCTTCGGCAGAAACTGCGCAACGTGACCAAAGCTATCAGAAAATAATAAGCCATAAAAAGCGCCATCAATTAAGTTGCCAACGGCACCTGCTAAAATGATACAGCTGGCGGTAATAAACCCCCAGTGCGCTTTTTTATTGAACAGGCCTTTAATGTAAACCAAGCCCGCTACTACAGCAATTAACCTGAAAAGGCGCAGTAAAATTTTGCCCCAGCGCGTAGGTAATTCCATACTAAAAGCCATGCCGCTGTTTTCGACAAAATGAATTTTGAACCAGTGGGTTATCATAATCTGGTCTTCGAGCATCATGTGGGTTTTTACCCAAATTTTAAGGGCCTGGTCTAACAGCAGCACCCCTAATACAATCAATATGGCTTTATAAAGCTTCAAGCGTTTAATTTAAGGCGCAAACGTAATGGAAAATTTTAGATAGTAGAATCAGGAACCAAGAATCAAGAGGGTGCGTAGCGAAATTTGGGAACGCTGATATTTTACATTTCAATTGCTATATCTTTTCAGCAAAGATATAAGCCCTTTGGCTGTTATATTCAATTGCAACATCAGGTTCGCGATACCTTATTTCGGTTACTTTAAAGCCTGCTGCGGATAATGCCGCGGAAACTGTTGCGGGATTGAAAAAATAGAAGTTGCATGGTTTGCCTGAATCCCAAAAATCTTCCAGGCGATTTAAATTATCGTTACCGATGTGAAAGGATAGCAGCAATTTGCCATTTGCAGTAAGTAGCTGGTTTAATTTTTTAAACACGGTAATAAGCTGCGTCGGCGAAAAGTTAACGATGAAATACAGGCCGATAATACCATCGTACAAATTTGTTTCGTGCATTTGAAAAACATCGGCGCATTTAAAGGGTATACCGGGGTTGATGGTTGAGGCTACTTCAATCATTTTGGTTGATAAGTCAACACCGGTGGTATTGCAGTTAAGATTATTATGGAGGTATCGGGCTGCCTGCCCTGGGCCGCAGCCCATATCGCAAATAAGCCCGTTTGGCGGAATACCTTTTACAAAATCAGCCAGAAAGCTTTGAACTACGGGCTTAAGCAAAATTTCATCCTGGTATTTTT
>CAISKH010000535.1 GCA_903885865.1 uncultured Mucilaginibacter sp. | reverse complement strand
CGGTTGATCATCAACCGGGGGTTCTTTTTTATTATAATGTTTTACTATAAAACTGTATTAATTACGCGTTCTAATTCCAGCAGGTCAAAAGGTTTTGCTAAATAGGTTTCGGCGCCGGCATGGCTGGCGAGCAGTTGAATATCGCTGTTTGCTGAAAAATAAATTACGGGTATGCTTTTTAATACTTCGGTATTTTTTAATGCTTGTGTTGCAATAATACCACCTGCATCGGGTATCCAGTTATCCATGAGGATCACATCGGGCATCAAACCCGAAACTTTTTGAATTATATTGTTACAATTTGTAAAAGTGTAAACCTCCCAGCCCTTGTCTTCTAAAATATAATTGCAGATAGAAAGAATATCTTCATCATCATCAAAAATGATGATCTTTCTTTTATTTTTATTCATTGTTAAATACTGGTAAAGGCGGTAAAATTCATATAACATTTACAATAAACAATTGTTTTAATTATTAAAAATTATTTACCCGCTTTAAAAATTCAATAAAAGCCGTAGCAACCTTAGTTAAAAATCCGGATATAAAAAAAGCACCCGTCGCTTGACGGGTGCTCAATACGATTGTTATGATAGCTTATTGGCTTACTTTTACATTAACCGCATTTACCCCTTTTTTACCTTGTTCTACATCGTAGGTGACATTATCGTTTTCACGAATATTGTCGATAAGGCCTGAGGCGTGTACAAAAACTTCGCTGCTACCATCGTTTGGTTTAATGAATCCGAAGCCTTTGCTTTCATTGAAAAATTTTACTGTTCCTTGCATTATGATTTAAATTTATGTGATAAAGATAGATTTAAATAATATTAAAGCAACATAAAATATTATTACTTAATATTTTGCAATGTAACTTTTGAGTTAATTACCAAATGCAATTATACAAATAACCTATATTTAGGCCAACCAATATCAATTTATTACCCATACCAACCATAATGAAAATTTTATTAAGCTTTGCAAAAAGGGCAATTTTATTTGTTCTGCTGTTTGTTTTGTCGGCCGGATACGCTGTTGGAGGTACGCCGCAAGTGTCGGTTATTACCGATAAAACGCCGGGAATTCCTTATGCACATGGCCTAACTAAATTATTTGACGTCTTAAAGGCAAAACATATTTCGTTTGAACAGGTTGCATCGCTCAGCAAAGCAAAGGGTAAAATTATTATTATAACCGGGCTGGAATCGGGTGGCGGTGTTGCCGGTCAACTGTTAAAAAATTATAAAATTGCCCGGGAACCCGAGGCGCTGGCCATTCATAGGATCGCGCTTAAAAATAAAATAGAATGGCTAATTGGCGGGTTTGATGATAAAGGTGTAATGTACGGGTTATTAGACGCAGCCAACCGCATTAGCTGGAGCGATAAGCTATCGCCTATGAGGTATGTAAAAGAGATTACCCAAAGCCCTGATGTAAAAGAACGCGGCTTATCTTTGTACACCATGAACCGCAGGTACTGGGAAAGTCGGTTTTACGACGAAAATTTCTGGAACCAATACCTGGATATGATGGCGCAGAACAGGTTTAACATGCTCGAGATCATGTTCGGGTATGAAAATGGCGGTTTCCTGGCGCCCTGTTACCCTTACTTTTTTAATGTAGATGGTTTCCCTGATGTAAAAATGGCTGACATTACACCCGAACAGCAGCAACGCAACCTGGCTACCATGAACCATATCATACAAATGGCACATGATCGCGGCATTGGTGTGCGCTTAGGTATCTGGGACCATATTTATAAGGGAGGTGTGCAGGCGGGCGGTAACCCTGCCTTTGCCTACAAAGAAGGGCAACCCCAACCGTGGCAAGTGGGCGGCCTTGACGCCAATAACCTTAAAGCCTATACAAAAGCCGCTTTTAGTAAGTTTGTTAAGGTGATGCCTACCCTTGATGCCGTGTTATTTAAGGATAACAACGAAGGTGGATTAAAAGACAGCGAACTATTGGAGTTTGGCTTAAATTTTTTACGCACTGTAAAAGAGAGCGCGCCAAATTTGGAAGTTGATATTCACGCCAAGGGCTTAAGCGATTCTGTGATACATACCGCGGAAAATATGGGTATAAAATTCAGGATAGTACCTAAATTCTGGATGGAGCAAATGGGTTTGCCCTTTAGTCCTACCCACATTAACCGCGAAGATCAAAAAAACCGTAGGCACGGGTATGCCGATATGCTGAGGTATCCGCAGAAAGAAAAAATGCTATGGAAATTATGGAACGGTGGCACCAACCGCACATTTTTATGGGGCGACCCCGAATACGTGCGCCGCTTTGCCGCAAGCACCCATTTATATAATAGTAGTGCTTACGAGGTATATGAGCCGCTGGCAACCAAGATGGAATCGCAGGCGCATGATATGAAGCCGTTCGACCTGCTGAAACCCGAATACCAGTATTATCATTACGAGTTTGAGCGTTATTGGAACTTCTTCCAGATGTTTGGGCTGATAGGCTACGACCCGCATACACCAACCGATACATGG
>CAISKH010000534.1 GCA_903885865.1 uncultured Mucilaginibacter sp. | reverse complement strand
ATTAAATGAAACAATTAAAGTAATTGAATTAAAAATTATTGATAACGGGCAAGGGTTTAATAAAGAAACAGGCAAACGCCTTTTTGAAAGAGGGTTTACTACTAAAAAAAGTGGTACCGGGCTCGGACTGTATAATTGTAAATCAATTGTTGAAAGCCATGCCGGTTCGTTTGAAATAAAAAGCGACGGGCCGGGCTTTGGTGCAATTACTTTGATTAAATTTTTACTGTAATGTATTGAGGGTTTAAAAATTTGCCTACTGTGTTGTATATCCCCCGTCAATTACCACAGCCTGGCCGGTAATGCCACCGGCTTCATTACTTGCCAAATAAATAATATAGCCAGTGATCTGCGTTACCGAAAGCAGCTTTTTTTGCGGAACCAGCGGGTAAATAACTTCGTTCAGCACCCTATCAACCGGAATATTTTTCATTGTTGCAATATCAGCTAACTGGTTTCTTAGTAACGGTGTATCAACATAACCAGGGCATATTGCATTTACCGTTATGCCGTGTTCTGCACCTTCCAGCGCGGCCACTTTTGTAAGGCCTATAAGGCCATGTTTGGCGCTGTTATAGGCTGCTTTCCCGGCAAAGCCAACCAAACCGTTAACGGATGCCATATTGATAATGCGGCCATATTGCTGTTGTTTCATAATAGGGAAAACGTGCTTTATCGCAATAAACGGTGCAGTGAGCATCACTTTTATAAGCAGCTCAAATTTATCTGTCGGAAAATCTTCAATGGGTGAGATATATTGCAGCCCGGCATTGTTTACCAATATATCTACCCGGCCGTATTGTTCGCGGGTTTTATTGATGGCATTTTTTACCTGCTCTTCATTGGTAACATCGCAGGCAACACCGATGGCGCCGCTAATACTTTTTGCTGCCTTTATAACCTTTTCTCCATCTATATCGGTCATTACTACCCTGGCACCTTTTTCAGCAAAATGTTTGCCCATTTCTAAGCCAATCCCACTGGCGGCCCCTGTAATTAACACGACTTTATTTTTCATTTTATTATTTCAGATATTTCTCCCACGCATACTGCAGGTACGGTATTTACGGCCCGGAATTGTTAAAAGCATTTAAACATCATCATTTGCCCGCCAGCGGATAGCCGTTTGCTATCCAATTTGTTTTAAGGTTAGTGGTTAAATTCAGCAATTTAACATTGGTAAAACCTAATCTTTTCAGTTCTGTGAAAGCCGGGCGGGCGTTGGGGCATTTAGCAAACGGGCAGCACCCGCAGTAGATCACAATATCCGTATTCTTTGGTAATTGGCCGACCTCCTGTTTCAGTTTTTCCAGGTTTTCGGCATTGCTTACAGCACCGATGTGCCGTGCACCCTTGATATCTTCAACCGCGCCGATATTTAATATTACCTGTTTTTTTGATCCGTCTTTAATATCAGCTGCCAAAACCGATGGTTCGAGCAATTGGCTGGCTGTCCAGGGATAGTCTGTTCCCGGTGCAGATGTAACCATTGATGATGTTTGTGCTTTAGCCACACCGTTAGCCAGCGCGATTGCAATCAATATCAATGCGATTCTTTTCATGTTGAATATTCTTAAGGTAAAGATAGCATTTTCACTATCCTGTTTTATTATGGGGACAAAAAACAGCGTCGTTTCGCCATCAATCCAACAGCGACGATCCAGTGTCTTCATTATCATCCAGGGTTTGATGTATTTGTTTAATGTCGGTTTGCTCCTTCATT
>CAISKH010000533.1 GCA_903885865.1 uncultured Mucilaginibacter sp. | reverse complement strand
CCCGTTAAACCTGCTTCATGCGGATGCCCCTAACAACAAGGAATGGGCCTTTACTATTAAAATTAACGGATTAGAAAAAAAAGAGAAATCCTATTTGATTGAATCAGCCCTTGAGTGGGGGCACGATGTTGAACGCGCAGTTCAGCCTTCGCAAGAACTACAGCAATATCATGACCAAGGGCTCAACAAAGCACTATCGTTTGTCACCTCTAAAGCAGGAAAGGCAATTTTAAAACGTACTCCCGATTATGTTAACATTATCCCGCTAACGCCTTCCATTGAGTTTGGGGGGAAATTTATTTTGGCGAAAGTGCCGTAAGATAATTTTTAAATAGTTGTACAGGGCATAATTTGTAATGATGTTACTTATTGGGAGAAACTTTTAATGTGGTAAAGGGGAAATAAATGTGCGGATATGCAAATGTGCAGATGTGCAGATGGCATGTAATGCAAATGTGAAGATTTTTTTAATGTGGAAGTCTCCCAATCATCTGCACATCCGCACATCTGCATATTTGCACATCTACTGCATATTTGCACATCAGAGGTACGATATCCCCTTATAACCAATATGCCCGTAAAACAAGGGTTCAAAACCTTCTTCGGCCAGTTCGCAGCCTACTATCATGGAGGTAAAAGTGGCATCGCCAAAAATATTGGCTATGGCGGTATCGGCGGCATCGCGGCCGGTAGCTATCTTTACCAACCCGTTTAGCGGCACAAGCTTTGTGGCATCAAACAATATCCATTCGCCGCCCAGGTAGGCCTCAAAGCAGGCATGAAAATCTTCCGGCTTCAGCAGATAGGCATAACCCGTAAAATAGCGCGCCGGTATAGTTAAGGCCCGGCATAAAGCAATGCCCAGGTGCGCGAAATCGCGGCATACGCCGGCCTGCTCGGTAACCGTATCAAATGCCGAAGTTTGCGCATTACTTGAACCGCTGAGGTATTGTACATTGCGGTATATCCAGTCGGTAAGGGCAATCACTTTGGTAAACGGGTTTACAATTTGCCCAAACATATTATTGGCCAGCCTGTATAATTTATCCGACTGGCAATAACGGCTTGGGTACAGGTAGGGCATTATAGCCGGATCAAACTGGGCTACCGGGATCTCCTCATGGTTCTCATAATTAACAGTTTTGTAAAAATTGTCAACTGTAGCCTTATAAGTTACCTTAAAAACTCCCGGCTCATCAACCTCAAACCTTACGAGCCGGTTCTCGCTGTTGGCTGATAGCAGCTCTTCGGTTTTTATATAAGGATCGATGGTAAAAGTTTCACTTATTACGGTTTGATGTTGTGTTCTTAAAGCGTTGATGTTTAAAATCAAGGTACTCTCCGATTTCACTGTATATTCCATCTCGGTGAATACGTTGAATTTCATAGTTGTAGTTTATAGTAGTTTATCAAATGTAGCATCCATCCAATCTTCGGATATATGCTCTAATGCGGCCTTTAACTCTTCGGCCCATTGGGTCGAAATATTTTCAAGGTCTTTTTTTTCGTACCTGTTTTCAACAATATTAAAACTGTCTTTTTTATATACGGCAACATCAATGGGGAAGTCCACATTATTTGAGCTTACCCTTGTTGAGTCGAATGAAAGAAACCCTACTTTCAACGCCAGCCTTAAAGTTGAATTTTCGTTCAAGGTACGGTTAAGTATGGGTTTTCCATGCCCCGAATTACCAATAATTATAAAAGGCGCGCCCTGCCCTAATTCTACCCAATTTCCTTCCGGGTATAATAGAAATAGTTTATGTTCATGATCGTCCTTCAACTGCCCGCCAATTATAGAATGCAGGTCAAAACTAAAACCGGCTTTTTCTAACGATTCCTTATCCTCCTTAACTACCCGCTTAATCTGTTCGCCAAAAGCGTTTACGGCTTTATACAATTTATTAAACTCTGTTGTTTCCAGCAGTTCAGTAAAATAAACAATAGCCTTATCCCTGGTTGAACGCAGGCCGCTTGTCATAATAAAAAGCGAAAACCCGTCTTTTTGTTCTATTGATATTTTCTTTTTAACCGTTGTGTCCGTTCCCGATGT